>NZ_JBBECH010000020.1:20566-137535 GCF_040881935.1 Saccharospirillum sp.
TCCTGGCGTTCAGTCGAACCCGCGGGGGCCACGAACGATTCCTGCGCTTTGCGCATATTAAACAAAAAAGGGGTCCCCTTGGGGACCCCTTTTTTGTTTAATATGGCGGAGAGTGAGGGATTCGAACCCCCGGTAGGCTTTCGCCTACGTCTGATTTCAAGTCAGGTGCATTCAACCGAACTCTGCCAACTCTCCTTAACAACGGGGCGTATGTTAACGAACCTGAGTTGGGTGTCAACCAAAAAGTTGCTAAGCTGCTGAAATCAAACAAGAAAGCCCGCTTCCCTTTGGAGAACCAGCGATGTACTTATTAGTTGTTTATGTTCCAGATACACACACTGAAGCCCTCATCGAAGCCCTGTCTGACGCTGGCGCTGGCAGCATCGGAGACTATGACCGATGTGCCTGGTCAGTACTGGGCCAGGGTCAGTTTCGACCACTGACCGGGGCTAACCCGACACTGGGTCGTGCCGGTGAGCTGGAACGGGTTGCCGAGCACCGCGTTGAAATGGTGGTGGAGAAAGTCCACATCAAGGCCGTTTTGCAGGCTCTGGTGGTGGCGCACCCCTATGAAGAGCCAGCTCACCATGTGAGTGTGGTGATGGATCGGCGGGATTTTTTATAACGGGCATCTGACCAATACCCGCCCTATGACACACCCATAAAAAAACCCGGCGCACAGAATGCGCCGGGCTGAATCTTACTGCAAGAGAGTCAAAACGGTGCGAATCTTACGGCACGAGACCGGGATGTAAACACCAGCACCTAGTGTACTGCAATTAAAGCCGATCGAGCGTACATAGAATACTACAACGTACGCGCTGATTTATTCGTCGTCATTCGAGCGCAGACCTCCGTCTAGCCGCCCCTCGAACAAGTCATCGACTGTTGGCGGCAAATAGCGGTTGTCGACGTTATCCAGGGTTTGGATACGAACATCCCAAATACCATTCATACGGCGGACTCTCAAATCTTCATCGCCATCGACAATGATGGTTGGTCGAATGATAACCATCAGATTGGTTTTCTGGCGCTCGGTTGAGGTGCTCTTGAACAGATGCCCCAGAATAGGTATTCGCCCTAGCACCGGCACCCGACTTTCCCGTTCGATCAGGGTGTCATCAATCAGACCGCCCAACACTATGGTACGGCCATCGCCGATCAGAACTTCGGTTTTGACCTGGCGTTTGTCGGTGATGATATCAACGGCGCCAAAGGTGTTGTTGCCAGAAATGGATTCCACTACCTGGTCAACTTCCAGACGGACTGAACCATTCTGCTGCACATGCGGTATTACTGTGAGCGTGGTGCCCACGTCCTGGCGTTCAATAACAAAGGGGTTTTCGTCGGTTCCGTTGCCGCCGGTTTTGAAGGGCACTGAACTGCCTACGGTGATAAAGGCTTCACTGTTGTCGAGTGTCATAACACTGGGGGTCGACAACAGGTTGGTGTTCGACTGGGATTCGATTGCCTGAATGATGACAGCGAAGTTCGGGGTATCGCTGATCGGATCGACCAGTCCCAGAAAAGCGCCATTGGGCAAAGCATTAACGTTCTGGGTGGCCGCGCCGGCAACAACACTGGGTAAAGAAGAGACGGCCCCGTCGATGCCAAGGCTGGTGCTGCCAAAGGGAACGCCGTCCCCGACTTGTTCGGGGTTGGTCGCCCACTGAACCCCCAAGGCGTCACTGACGTTACCGTTCACTTCAACAATGGCGGCTTCGATCAACACCTGTTTACGGCGTACATCGAGCTGACGAATGATGCTTTCGATTTCCGTCATCACCGAAGGCTCGGCGCGCACCACCAGGGCGTTGAGGTCTTCATCTGCCAGAATGCTGACCGGACCGGCGGGCGGTTCATTCTGAGCACCCCCACTGCCTTGAGAGACATTGCTGGTCAAACCTTTCAACAGTTCAGACATCCGCGCTGCATCGGCGTTGTTTAGAAAAATAACCTTGGAGGCGCTGTTCTCCTGGGCGGGAATGTCGAGCTCACGAATCAGGGCAATAATTTGCGCCCGGGCTTCGGCTTCACCCTTGATAATAATACGGTTACTGCGTTCGTCACCGACCAGATGAACGCTGCGTGAGCCCCCTCTGGGGTCTCCATTCTGCGCACCGGAGGTCACCGGGGTCGGTGCCACGCGTTCGAGCAGGGTGATCACGTTACCCACCCAGGCATGCTCGAGCTCAATCACTTCAATTTCTTCACTGCCAGCCCGGTCGAGCAACTCGACGATTTCGGCTATTCGTTCAATGTTGGTGGCACGATCAGCGATGATCAGCGCATTGGCGGTACTAACACCCGCCAGATGGCCGTATTTGGCGACCAGAGGCCGCAGAATCGGCACCAGTTCCATGGCGGATGTATTCTGGATCGGGAATACCCGGATGATGATTTCCTCACCGGAAATCGTCCCATCGGTATCAACTTCCAGGCCCGCCGATTTGATGTCTGCCTGGCCTATGATCTTGATGGCGTTATCAGTCTCTACGGCGGAAAAACCATAGACCTCGATGGTGGCCAGAAATATTTCATAGATGGCGTCGGCTGTCAGCTCCTGGTCTGAAATAACCGTTACCTGGCCTCGCACCCGGGGGTCGACAATAAAGCTTTTTCCAGTGACGCGCGCCACCAGGTCAATCACTTCATTGATGTCCGCACCCTGCATATTCAACTGATAGGTTGGCTCTTCGGCCCGAACCGGCAGGCTAACCAGTACCAGCGCCAACATCAGTAGCAGTGACCGTAACAGAGGTTCCGCACTCCCGCGAACCAAACCGATAGCATGCATGTTGTTATCCTTTCTTAATCGATCGTTCTGCATTTGTCAGAATCGAGGTATGGATTGGTATATCGTAAAGGAGCGCGAACCCCGTTGAATCTGTATCTTTAATTCACCGCCGGTTTGCAGAATCTGGTTCAACAGAGCCTGATCCTGACCGATATTGCCGACCGGCTGATCATTGACCGCGGTCACCACATCACCCGGACGCAGGCCAGCCATAGCCAGTTGGCGCGCATTCTGAGTCACCTGATAGCCAGAACCAGTCGCTTCCAGGCCCACTTCATCGAGCAGGCCCTGAGGGTCTGAATTGGCGCGCTGCTGAACGTAGGACACCATCTGCTCAACCTGCGCCTGAACATCTTCGCCTCTATCTGCCTGCTGCTGGGCCTGATCGATGGTGTCACCAAAACTCGCGTTTTCTTCGATCGGTTCGTCGTTAACCTGCAGCAGCTGCGATGTTTCTTGCCGCTCGTAGCGCAGGGTCTCCAACTGACCGTTGCGATCGAGTATTACCCGGTCGCTGTAAACCGCTGTCAGGGTGGCCTGACTGAAAATATCGTCGCCGACGGAAAACGCACTGGCCTGACCACCACCCCGGGAAATAATAGCAAAGCCGGCACCGTCAGCTCCCCGGGAAAGTACTGCTTGCAGCGTCATGTTCAGCCGGGTCTCGGGGGCTTCGAGGGGTTGTTCCGGTTCAGTTGAAGCGACCGTTTCAAACTGCCCGAATAAATGTCGCTCACCCAGCGCGGTCCCCAGCTGCTCCGGGTTACCGCTGCCCGAGTTAGCGTTTTGGCTGGCAGGCTGAATGCGGGGTGCAGTAACGGTGGGCGCTGGCTGTAGCCAGAGCCAGGTTAGTTGTGCGCTGTACACGGCACTGAGGGCAACAAGGATCACAACGACCCAGCGTTGCAACGGCAACCAGATTTGCCGGGTTTGGTTCACCCAATCCATCAAAACACCTTTTGCGAGATTTCTACCAGGGTGTCACGTCCGCCTGGCACCGGTATACCCAAACGCTCGGCCATGGCCCGCTGCACGGTAACCTGCCCCTGCCCTTCCCGGCTTAATTCGGCCTGGATCAGTGAGGTGTTATCGAGTGCATCGATCGCCACACGCCAGGCGGTTTCGTCGCTGGAGATTTGGCCTTGCATTTGGGGCACGTCAAACTGTTGTCTGGATCCCCCCATCGGTACCTCGACGGGGCCACCCGACCACGAAAGGTCTCCAGATGCGTCACCCAGACTGCCGCCCCAGCCAGCGCTTGCATTCAGCTCTGATATGACCAACCGACCCTGAAGAGTCGAATTGTAGGCCCGGGTCACCTGAGCAAAGGCTGCTTCGTCCACATAGCCAGATACTTGCTCGATACCCACTCCAGTGGGACGCAGCAGAATCTGGCCGGACACGTCAAGTGCCGGGCTGGACACGCGTACATCGTAAGGTAACCGGGCGGTCAGCAGACCCAGGGGACGGGCATGCCATTCGAGGTTGAATGCGGGACTGTTCGGTACCAGCACCTGGCCTTCTCCCTGCCAGATATTACCCTGCGCCTGCTCCAGGCGAATGCCCAGAGATCGCAACATCGGGTCGCCATAGTGTATAACCCAGCTCAGCGGTACGGTGACCACCAGAGCGAGCAAATACACGGCAACAAACAGCACCACTAATTTTAGATTAATTCTCATAGACTTCCGTTCTGCACTATCCCTGCGCCTGCTTCAGGCATCTGCCCAAAGAACAAAATATCGGAATGTCAGTGTATAGAAGGCCCCCAAACACGACAATCGGTTTACAACGATCTGACAGTGCCAATGAGCCCTGCTGCTGCGTTGTGCCGGGTATTTATGCGCCCACAAAAAAGCCCGCACGAAGCGGGCTTGATCGGGTTAGAAAGGGGCCGGGCTGGCTTACATCATGCCGCCCATGCCGCCCATACCACCCATGCCACCCATATCCGGCATGCCACCACCAGAAGACTTGTCTTCAGGCTTGTCGGTGATCATAGCTTCAGTGGTGATCATCAGGCCAGCAACAGAGGCTGCCGCTTGCAGGGCTGCACGGGTCACTTTGGCCGGGTCGATAATACCCAGTTCCATCATGTCGCCGTATTCGCCGGTTGCCGCGTTGTAGCCGTAGTTACCAGAGCCATTCTTGACTTCGTTCAGCACAACAGACGGCTCGCCACCAGCGTTGTAGACGATTTGGCGCAGCGGTGCTTCCATGGCACGCAGTGCCAGAGCAATACCGGTACGCTGTTCTTCGTTTTCGCCTTTGATCTCGCCAACGTTCATCAGGGCGCGAACCAGGGCGACACCGCCACCGGCAACCACACCTTCCTGAACCGCAGCACGGGTTGCGTGCAGGGCGTCGTCAACACGAGCCTTCTTCTCTTTCATTTCCATCTCGGTGGCGGCGCCAACCTTGATGACAGCAACACCGCCGGCCAGTTTGGCAACGCGTTCCTGCAGTTTTTCCTTGTCGTAATCGGAGCTGGACTGCTCGATTTCGGCGCGGATCTGCTCAACACGACCTTTGATGTCGGCTTCTTCACCGGCACCGTCAACCACGATGGTGTTTTCTTTGGACAGAGTAACCTTCTTGGCGCTACCCAGGTGTTCCAGGGTGGCGGTTTCGAGGCTCATGCCCACTTCTTCGGAGATAACAGTACCACCGGTCAGAATCGCGAGATCCTGCAGCATGGCTTTACGACGATCGCCGAAGCCCGGTGCCTTGGCAGCGGATACTTTAACCGTACCGCGCATGTTGTTGACAACCAGAGTTGCCAGGGCTTCGCCTTCGATATCTTCAGCGATGATCATCAGCGGACGGCTGGCCTTGGAGACGGACTCCAGCACTGGGATCAGGTCACGAATATTGCTGATTTTTTTGTCGACCAACAGGATGTACGGGTTTTCGAGCTCGGCCGTCATGGTTTCCTGGTTGGTGATGAAGTACGGAGACAGGTAACCGCGGTCGAACTGCATGCCTTCCACGACTTCCAGTTCGTCGTCGAAGCCACTGCCTTCTTCAACGGTGATCACGCCTTCGTTACCCACTTTTTCCATCGCTTCGGCGATCAGGCCGCCAATGGTGGCGTCGGCGTTGGCGGAAATAGTACCCACCTGGGCGATGGCTTTTTTGTCTGAGCAAGGCACAGACAGCTTGGCAATTTCGTCAACAACGGCACGGGCCGCTTTGTCGATGCCGCGCTTCAGGTCCATCGGGTTCATGCCCGCAGCGACTGATTTGAGGCCTTCGTTGATGATTGCCTGGGCCAGCACAGTGGCGGTAGTGGTGCCGTCACCGGCTTCGTCGTTGGCCTTGGAAGCAACTTCCTTGACCATCTGAGCGCCCATGTTTTCGAACTTGTCTTCCAGTTCGATTTCCTTGGCGACCGATACACCGTCTTTGGTGACGGCGGGTGAGCCGAAGGATTTGTCAATAATTACGTTACGGCCTTTCGGGCCCAGTGTCACTTTGACGGCGTCTGCCAGCAGGTTCACGCCTTTCTGCATTTTACTGCGAGCGGAATCGCCAAATTTAACGTCTTTAGCTGCCATGATGTGCTTACCTTCCTTACAATTCGTTGAACGAGCTCGGTTTACTCAATAACGCCGAAGATGTCGCTTTCGGTCATAATCAGCAGTTCTTCGCCGTCGATTTTGACGGCACTGCCTGCGTACTGACCAAAGACAACGGTATCGCCTACCTTCACATCCAACGACTTGACGTCGCCGTTTTCAAGGATTCGGCCCTTGCCGATTGCCAGAACTTCACCCTGTGAGGGCTTTTCTTTGGCAGAGCCTGGCAGAACGATACCGCCAGCTGTCTTTTCCTCTTGTTCCTTGCGGCGTACAACGACGCGATCATGCAAAGGACGAATTTTCATGGATCCAATCTCCTAGAACACATAGTGGGAGTTTTGTTGTTAATTCGGGGCTGTTCGATACCGAACGGACCCGGAATATCAATGCCCACCGTTAATGGGGCCGATAAAATTTCATTTCAACACCTTGGTGGTTAAATTTTTTCTTTGGCGTTATCCCGTGCCGGGTACCGGGTATCCCTGTCGGGGGTCGGCGTAAACCCTTCCATGGGGCCTAGACCGCAACATCCATGTTGCGGACTCCCCCCGACAGGGATACCCGGTACCCGACACTCGGCTTAATTGGCAGCATAGAATTTCGAGAGTCAATACCACAGGTCTCCGATTGAGGTCGCAGATTCAAAGTGATATGCGCACTGGGCTTGAAACAGTTCTGCGGTGGCCAGGGCATCAGTGAGGGCATTATGCGGTGGGTAATGCGGCAGCCCATAGCGAATGCGGCTGTCGGCCAAGCGGATGGATACCGGGCGCCGGTTTGTCAGGCGCGCCCAGAGACTTGGCGACTTGTCACGGTGGAGGGAAGCTTCTATAGCCATGGTATCGACAATCGGGAATTGCAGGCCTTCGTTCCAGCGGGCTTTGACCACGACGTCCATAAAGGACCGCTCTATGGCCCGGTGATGTACGACGACTACTCTCCCGGCCAGGCAATCCAGCAGGTCTGGCAGGATCTCGGCCATGTCGGGCGCGTCTTTGATGTCGGTGTGGGTGATGCCGTGGAACTGTATGGATTGTTGCAGCAGCGGCAAGCGCGGTTTGACGACCCAGTGATGGCTGCCGGCTAAGGTTATTCGCTTTAACGTGAAGGGCACCAGCCCAACACTGAGAATGGCATGGCGCTCCGGGTTCAGGCCGGTGGTTTCGACATCCAGGGCGACGAATGGAACCTCGTTTAATGGGCAGTCAGAGGCTACTGCACCTGCTCGGTAGAACTGCTGGAGTTCGGGCCTTTTAACCTGATCGGCCCAGGCGGTAAACCGCGCCGGCCAGTCGGGCCTGGGGTCCTGATCTTTGTCGCGGGGCAGTACAACCGTCAAACCCGGTTAACCTGGTACCGCATGCGCAGGTACTTCTGGGCGTTGCTGATGACTTGAAAGGCATCCTTTAGGTTGCGTCGTTCGAATACGGTCATGTCTTCGGGTTCAACGTTGTTGTCGGGTTCCCGTTCGGCTTCCAGATCGAGCGCCTGGTGGCGAGCGCGGACAATTGAGATGTATTCCATGGCGTCACGCAGGTCGTCGCCATTGCTGTGACCGAGTATGCGGGATTCGGCAATGGCGTCGAGGCGATTGAAGGAATTCTGGGCGGTTGAGCCTGCTGCCAGGGCGTGCACGCGAATCACGTCGCTTAGTGGTGCGGTGCCACGGCGTTTCAGGTTGATGGATTTGTTCTGTTTGCCGTCGTTTTCCATCACAAAGGTTCTGAAGAAGCCCAGTGGCGGTGTTCGGTTCAAGGCGTTGCGCGCCAGACAGGCCAGGAACCTCGGGCTGCGCTGAGCCCGGCGGGCAATATCGACTTTCAGGGTTTCAGCCAGAGCGTTCTCGCCGAAAATGCCGTCCAGATCGAAAAATATGGAGCTGTTGAGCAGGGCCTGGGGGTCCGGGTTGTCGATCCAGTCTTTAAAATAGTCACGCCAGACCGATAATGGCTGCCGCCATTGGCTGTTCGTCGCCATGATGCCGCCTTTGCAGTATTCATAGCCACAGGCCGCCAGGCCATCGCTGACGAACGCCGCCAGTTTGGCGAAGTAGGCGTCGTGCTCGGCCGGGTTGAAATCGTCACTGAGGATCATGGCGTTGTCCTGATCGGTTACGACGTACTGTTCGTTCCGCGCCATCGAGCCCAGTGCCAGAAAGCAGTATGGCACGGGCGGTGGGCCGAGCTGTTCTTCACCGAGTTCCAGCAAACGCTGACTGAAACTGCGACCGATGCCAGCGATGGCGCTGCCGATCATGTGGCTGTTGGCGCCTTCATTGACCATGCGTATAAACGTGGCGTGAACGTCTGGCGTCAGGCTGCCCAGATCGTTCATGCTTTGCTGACGATGAATCTGGCTAACCAGATAGAGACTGCTCTGGGATTCGTAGCGGATGATATCGGACAGCGCGAGCACGCCCACTGGTTTTCGCTGACGCAGCACCGGCAGGTGATGCACGTTGTGGCGCAGCATGCTGAGCATGGCGTCGAACACGAAAGCGTTGGCGTCGATGGTAATGAGTTCACTCGACATGATTTGCCTGATCGGGGTGTCGTAGCCGAGACGCTCTGCCAATGCCCGGGTGCGCAGGTCCCGGTCGGTAATGATGCCCACCATAAAACCAGACGGTTCGGGGTGGTCCGGGTCGGTCACCACCAATGAGGACACGCCCTCGCCTGTCATCGCCAGAGCTGCCTCGTGTAAGGTCGCTGACTGGGGTAGCATCACCGCCTCGCGGGACACCAGTTTGTGCACGCGGGAGGTCATCAGATCGGTATTCTGTTGTTGGTTGACGGCGGCGCGCAGCCGGGACTGATCTTCAACTTCGACGTACTCGGCAAAGGCTTCGCTGGCTTCCCACAACTGGTCGAACAGGTCTTTGGCGATAAAGTAGATCAGGGAGTCTTCTATAGCGCGGGCCGGGAATCGCACCGGGCGGTTCATCAGTAAGCCCCAGTTACCGAAGATATCGCCTTCCGCCAGGCGGTTATAAAGATCGCCATTGCGCCGGTACAGCTCGACGGCACCACTGCGGATTATATGCAGATGAGTCACTTCCTCGCCGTGGACCAAGATCTCCGACCCAGCCTTGAAGTAGCCTATTTCTATTTGGCTGGCGAGGGTGTTAAGCCATTCATCCGATAACTGATCGAAGGGGGCAAAGCGCCTGAGCTGGTCGCGTATTTCCAAATGTTCGACTTCCATACCCGTCTCCTGTCATCGCCCGTTTTCCGTGCTGCCCTAGCTGGAAAACCTACCATCATCACCGCCGTTGAACTCGGCGCTGTATCAGAACGCATGGTGCCGACTCAAACAATGGTTGTCCAACCTCAGGGCCGACCTTATACTCCGCTAACTAAGGTTGTAACCTTTTTGTAAAGAACGCGTTTACCGGGCATTGGCATTACTGCAGAGCGCGGGAGTCAGGTTGTGCGCAGTGAGCGCGATGACAACAAGGATACATGGATATGTCAGACACCCCCAGAGGCTCGGCCACCACCGGGCAAGCCCCTCCGGACACTCATGATACCGCCATTATGATTGTCGACGACACCAAGTTCAGTAGCGCCATCATTCAGCACATGCTGGTCAACGCCGGGTTCAGAGACATTCGCACCGCCGATAACGCCATGGACGCGCTGGAGGCACTCAAGCAGCGACCGGCAGAGTTGATGCTGTCCGACTGGTTGATGCCGGATATGGACGGCCTGGAGCTTACCCAACAGGTGCGCGAGCTGGACCGGAGCCGAGGCTGCTTTACCTACGTGATGCTGCTGACCGCCAAGGAAAACGACGAAGCCCTGCAAGAAGCCTTTGCCAAGGGTGTCGACGACTTTCTTGGTAAAACTCACTTAAAGACCCAACTGCTGACGCGGGTTCATGCCGGACAGCGGCTGTCGCGGTTGCACAATTCCCTGATCTCACGTGAGCGCCAGTTGAAAGACCAGTTTCGGGCCGTTGCCCGCATGAACCGCCTTGATGCGACGACCGGCCTGGGCAATTCCCGACACCTGCGCCACCAACTGGACCGGACGCTGATCCACATTAAGGGCCGTACCGGGCAGATGGGTCTGATTCTGTGCCGGCTCGACAATCTTGGTGAACTGGCGACCCAGGGCGGGCGGGCATTACGCAATGAACTGATTCGTGAGGCCTGCAACCGGTTAACGGAACATACACGTCCACTGGACGATACCGCTCGCCTGGGTGAAAACATCATTGGCGTATTGTTGCATTCCACCGGTAGTGACGTGGCCACCCAGAAGCTGATTCGGCGTCTGTATGACGCCTTGTTCACCAAAGCTTACTCGACGTCGTCTGGCTTTGTATCGCTGACAGGCTGCATTCAACTAGACCTCGCCGATGCTTCCCAGCCATTGCCAGTGTCGGCAGAATGGATGCTGGAGCAAGCACTGGTGCGGCTGCAAGCGATTCCGGTGGAGCAGCGCCATGCCATGCATGTCTGGCAAAACGGACAAAACGCCTGACGCTTGCCGTTTAACCGGACATGCATCACAGTCGCCTCCGGAGGTGCGGTAGCGTTACCATAAGCGCTCACCCAGCCGGGACACGACATTTATGGCAACGATACTTTTAATAGGCCCCGGGGCCATCGGCAGCCTGATGGCCTGGTCGCTGCAAGGTGTTGCGACCGTTAAGGTTTATGCCCACCGGGCTGATATGAGCCTACCCACCTGCGTTGAATCTGAAGATGACACACACAGCCTTCACTGGTCGCTGACAGATGCTCCCGATAATATCAATGCTGTTGTGGTGTGCTGCAAGGCCACCCAGGTTGAGCGGGCGACCCAATCCCTGATCCCCCTTCTCGGGCACTGCCCCTGGCTGGTTCTGTGTAACGGCCTGGGGCCACAAGCCTGGCTCAGCCAGCAGTTGCCGGGCCAGGTGCTGTGGGCATCGACCACCGAAGGTGCCGGGCGTTTTGGATCGAGGGTTCGTCATACCGGCCTGGGGGAAACCCGTATTGGCAGCCCGGAACCGTATCCCGTTAATGCCGATACCGAGCGCTGGGGGCGTTGGCTGACAAGTCAGCCTGGCCCGCTGGAACTGCACTGGGAACCAGACATCACCACGGTGCTGTGGCGCAAACTGGCGATCAACGCGGTTATTAACCCGATCACCGCGGTGCAGCAGTGCCTGAACGGAGACCTGGCCAGCCCAGACTGGCAAGACGAGATAACCGCGATGTGCAGCGAGATTGAGCGCATTGCCCGCGCCTGCGATGTGCAGCTGCCTGCTGATTTGGCAGAAAGAGTGGTCGCCGTTGCCAGCGCGACTCGCCGTAACCGGTCATCCATGCTGACCGATATAGCAGCCGGGCGTGAAACGGAAGTGGATGCCATTCTCGGACCGCTGCTCTGTGCGGCCGATCGGCATGGTCTGTCGGCGCTGCGTTTGCAATACTGGTATCAGGCGGTTATTCGCCTGCATCCGCTAAACCGACAATGACTCATTCCTAAACCAAGGAGCCTGCATGGCCTATGCATCACCGACCCTGCTGGGGCGCATTCTCTGGTGGTTACTCGGCATCACCGTCGTCAGCAGCCTGAGCATTGGCATCGTATTCTTCTCTGGCCAGCATTTGCACCCATTGGTGGTGATGTGTTTGATTGTGGTGATCTCGATTCTGGGATCGGCCGTGTTGCTGCTCATCTTCCGGCGTCACTTTCTTAATCCGCTGAACCAGTTGATGCTGGTTTCGAACCAGGTCACGGCCACATCCAATGTGACTTTGCGGGCCAAAAAACACCATCAGGATGAGCTGGGTAAAGTAGTCGATGCGTTTAACGCCATGCTTGACCAGATGGCACGACGTGAAGCAGATCTTAAGGCGGAACGAGACCGGGCTACTGCGGCCGGGCAAGAGTCGGAAGCCATGGCTGAAGCGGCACAAAAAGCCATGCACAAGCTGGAATTCGAGGTTCAGGTGCGCCACCGGGTAGAGCGTCGGCTGACCGAGTTCCAGAATTACCTGAACGCCATTATCAACTCCATGCCGTCGGCACTCATTGCAGTAGACGAGAAGTTGATCGTAACTCAATGGAACACCGAGGCAGCTCACATCAGCGGTAGCCGGCCCGAGCAGGCTATTGGGTTATCGCTGCAGGAAGCCTCTCCGTTCCTCGGTCAGCATCAGGATTTAATCTTGCTGGCGCTGACCCGACACAAGGTACAGAGCAGACACAACCTTGAACTGCAGACTGGGGAGCAACCTACCCGCGTTGATCTGGTGGTTTACCCGCTGCAACAGACCGACTCTCAGGGTGCGGTGATACGTCTCGATGACGTGACCGAACAGTTCAAACTGGAAGAAGTCATGGTGCAAACCGAAAAAATGATGTCGGTTGGCGGGCTTGCGGCTGGCATGGCCCATGAAATCAATAACCCGCTGGGCGCTATTGTGCAGAATGCGCAGAACATTCAGCGCCGGCTTGACCCGGCGCTGAAACGCAACCGTGAGCTGGCATCAGACCTCGGGCTCAACCTGGAGCTAATGCAACAGTACCTGGCCTCAAGAGATGTACCCAAGTTTCTGGCCAATATTTCTGAATCCGGTTTGCGCGCTTCCCGCATCGTGACCAACATGCTGCAATTCAGCCGCGACAGCGACCGGCTATTGCAACCCTACCCCATTGGCCAGTTGCTGGATCAGGCGATCAATATCGCGCTGAACGATTTCAATCTTAAATCGGGCTATCGCAAACAGAATTTGTTTGTCGATCAGGATTTTCGCTCGCCCGAGGTTGAAGTACCCTGCGTTATGACCGAGCTCGAACAGGTGCTGCTGAATCTGATGAAAAATGCTGCCCAGGCCATTCGTGAACGGTTCGATACCCTGAATGACATCGATGAAGGCATTATCCAGATTCGGCAATACGTGCAGGACGACAACTGTGTGATTGAGGTATCCGATAACGGCATCGGCATGGACGAGCCAACCCGCAAGCGCATTTTTGAGCCGTTTTTCACCACCAAAGATGTGGGTGTGGGCACCGGCCTTGGCTTATCGGTCAGTTTCTTTATCATCACCACTCACCACCATGGCCGGTTGCAGGTGGAGTCGACGGTAGGTAAAGGCGCTCGGTTCATACTGTCACTGCCATTGACGGACCCGATGGTGCGCAAGACCCTGCAACAGACAGACGAGGCCGATGCTTCGCCGGACCCGGCCTCAGACGCTAACCAGCCGCTACTATAATTCAAGTTTCGGGGTACGCTATCGAGCCAGAACCCGCGCCGGGTGCCGGGTAGGCTCATCCAGGGTCGGCGTGAACCCATCCATGGGGCCTGGACCGCAGCATCCATGCTGCGAACCACCCTGGATGAGCCTACCCGGCACCCGGCGCTAGCTATCATAGAGCTCTGAAACTTGAGTTATAGCAACCAGCCCGCTGAAGCCTGCGGGCCTAACTGTAATTTCACCTGCAAGGACAGACATCACCATGGGTAACCGACTTTCTAAGATTTATACCCGCACCGGAGACGCCGGCGACACAGGCCTTGGTATGCAGGGCCGCGTCGCCAAAGACAGTGGGCGCATTGCGTCGATGGGTGACATTGATGAGTTGAACAGCCTGGTCGGCTTTCTGATGGTCTGCCTGGGCGACCACCACAGCGAGTACCGGATGCTCAGTCAGATTCAGCATGATCTGTTTGATCTTGGGGGCGAACTGGCCATGCCGGGCTATGAACTGCTCGAAGCGACCCTGATCAGTGATTTGGAAGACCACATCGACCGCATCAATGAACACTTGCCGCCGCTGAAGAACTTCATTCTACCGGGCGGTAACGAAGCCGCCAGCCGCTGCCATCTGGCCCGGGCCGCCTGCCGCCGTGCCGAGCGGACCATGGTGGCCTTTAACCGCCAGGAACCGGAAGGGCATCTACTCGCCCAGCAGTATCTGAACCGCTTGTCAGACCTCTTTTTCGTGCTGGCCCGACAGCTCGCCCGGGCCGACGGATCACAGGAAGTGCTGTGGCAATCCCGCCATCGGCAAAAAGATGCCTAACCGGGTTCCCAGTTTTATAGCTGGCTGACTGCTGTCGTAAAGCAGCGGTGGCTGTTTCGCATTCAGGCTGCTAAATTACGCAACAATTCCGGTAACTCGGGGTCAGGTCTATGCCTGCTCCGCCTTATCCATGCCTGCAAACCATGATCCGTGACGATCCGAGACCAAAGGGTTATACAATGAGTACGATTCCAGCCGATTTGAAATATGCCGCCTCCCACGAATGGGTCCGTGATGAAGGTGACGATGTCATTACCATTGGCGTGTCTGATTTTGCCCAGAAGCAATTGGGTGATGTAGTCTTCGTTGAAGTACCGGAAGTGGGCACCGAGATCGTTGCTGGTGACCCGGTTGCGGTGGTTGAATCGGTTAAGGCAGCTTCAGATATCTACACACCGGTTACCGGAACGGTCGTTGCGGTCAATGAATCGTTGGAAGACGCCCCAGAGCAAGTTAATGAAGACCCTTATGAAAATGGCTGGTTCTTTAAAGTAAAAATGCAGGACCCGGGTGAACTGAAAGACTTGATGGATGCTGAGTCCTACCAGGATCAGTGCGCCGAAGACTGATTCGTCTGCGGCATTGCCTGCCGCGCCAAAGACTCCGTACCAGGGCTGGCCCGTCTGAGGGCTCGGCCTATTCTGCCCTAATGGACTGAGAGCGAGCACCATGACCGCACCCTTTTCCCTTGATGATCTGGAAAATACCGACGAATTCATTCGCCGCCACATCGGCCCCGGCCAGGAAGAGCAGTCGGCTATGCTGGCGTCGATTGGCGCAGAGAGTCTGGATCACCTGACAGAACAGATTGTGCCCGGTGCCATTCGGCTAACATCGGATCTGAACATTGAACGCGCTACCAGTGAACAGGATGCCCTCGCCTACCTACACGCCATGGCACGCCAGAACCGGGTGTTTAAAAGTTATATTGGCCTGGGCTATCACGACACACTAACGCCCAACGTCATTGCCCGTAACGTGCTCGAAAACCCGGGATGGTACACGGCCTATACGCCCTATCAGCCAGAAATCGCCCAGGGCCGGCTGGAAGCGCTGATCAACTATCAGCAAACCATCAGTGACCTGACCGGCATGCCTCTGGCCAATGCCTCACTGCTGGACGAAGCCACGGCGGCGGCCGAAGCCATGGCGATGGCACATCGCTGTTTGCGCAAGGCGCCTGGCTCTGTCTTTTTTGTCGATGAGAATGTATTGCCACAAACCCTGGCCGTGGTTAAAACCCGCGCCCGTTACATGGGCTTTGAGGTCATGACCGGGCCGATGGAACAAGCGGCTGACCACCCGGTATTCGCGGCCTTGCTGCAATACCCCGGGGCCAATGGCGAAATCCGCGATCCGGCACCGGTGATTGAGGCGTTGCATGCCCGTGGTGCGCTGGCGGTGGTGGCAACCGATTTGATGGCCTTGCTGGTGCTGAAATCGCCCGGTGAGATGCAGGCAGATATTGTGCTCGGCAATTCGCAGCGATTTGGCGTTCCGCTTGGCTACGGCGGCCCCCATGCGGCGTTCTTTGCCACCCGCGATGAATTCAAACGCAACATTCCCGGCCGGCTGATCGGCGTCTCGAAAGACACCCGTGGCAAGCCTGCGCTGCGCATGGCGTTGCAGACGCGGGAACAACACATTCGCCGCGAAAAGGCTAACTCGAACATCTGTACGGCTCAGGTATTGCTGGCCAATATGGCCGGGTTTTACGCGGTCTACCATGGCCCCACTGGCCTGAAACGCATTGCCCAGCGCATTCACCGGCTGACCGGAATTCTGGCCGAAGGCCTGGAAGCCAAGGGCATTCACATTGTTAATAGCCACTTTTTCGACACCCTGACCATTGACCCCCAGGGCAACCGGGAGCTGATTCTGGAGCGGGCCGCAGACAAGCAGATTAACTTACGCGAGGACGCGGCCGGCACCCTGGGCATCAGCCTGCATGAGTGCGTAAGCCGGGAAGATGTTGAAGACCTGTTTGATGTGCTGATGGGCGACCATGATTTCAATGTGGCCGAGATCGATGCTCAGATCACCGAGCATGGCACGACGTTTCTGCCCGAAACGCTGGAACGGGACTCGAATTATTTGACTCACCCGGTGTTTAACAGCCATCACAGTGAAACGGCGATGCTGCGTTACCTGAAGCGACTGGAAAACCGGGATCTGACGCTGACCCACAGCATGATTTCGCTCGGCTCTTGCACCATGAAATTGAACGCTACGGCGGAGATGATCCCGGTTTCCTGGCCGGAATTCGCGCGCATTCACCCCTTCGCCCCCCGCGCTCAGACCAAGGGTTATCGGGTTCTGCTGGAAGAGCTGGATACGATGCTGCGAGCGATTACCGGTTTCGATGCGGTCAGCATGCAGCCCAATTCGGGTGCCCAGGGTGAATACGCGGGTTTGCTGGCGATTCGTCGCTATCAGGAAGCCCAGGGGCAGGCACATCGGCATATTTGCCTGATTCCACAATCGGCCCACGGTACCAACCCGGCCTCGGCCCAGATGATGGGCATGACGGTGGTCGTCGTTAAAACCGATGACGCGGGCAATGTGGATGCGGCGGACCTGGAGCAGAAAATCGCGGCGACGGGCGATGATTTAAGCTGTCTGATGATCACCTACCCTTCTACTCACGGTGTTTATGAGGAAGGCGTTAAGGCGTTATGCGATGTGGTCCACACGGCTGGGGGCCAGGTCTATATGGACGGTGCCAATCTGAATGCTCAGGTGGGGGTAACCCGACCGGCGGACATTGGCGCAGACGTCGCTCACCTGAACTTGCACAAGACTTTTGCTATTCCGCACGGCGGCGGTGGCCCGGGCATGGGGCCAATTGGTGTTAAATCTCACCTTGCGGAGTATTTGCCCGGTCACAGTGTGATGGCGACAGCGACGGGTCTGTCCTCTGAAGGCGCGGTCTCTGCGGCCCCCTTTGGCAGCAGTTCCATTCTGCCAATTTCGTGGATGTACGTTCGCATGCTGGGCGCCCAGGGTCTGCGCACGGCAACTCAGGTGGCCCTGCTCAATGCGAATTATCTCGCCCAGCAACTGAAACCGCACTATCCCATTCTGTACACCGGGCGCAATGATCGTGTCGCCCACGAGTGCATTCTGGATCTGCGGCCGCTGAAGGCGGCCACTGGCATTACTGAGGTGGATATTGCCAAGCGGTTGATGGATTTCGGTTTTCATGCTCCCACTATGAGTTTTCCGGTGCCGGGTACTTTTATGGTTGAACCGACAGAAAGCGAAAGCAAAGCCGAACTCGACCGCTTCGTCGACGCCATGGTCTGCATTCGTGCGGAAATCGATGCGGTTAGCTCGGGCGAGTGGCCCGCAGACAACAACCCCTTGGTCAATGCGCCCCACACCCAATCCGATCTGATCGGCACCTGGGAGCGCCCCTACAGCCGGGAAACTGCTGTGTTCCCAAGACCCTGGGTCAACCAGGCCAAATACTGGCCCAGCGTAAACCGGGTCGACGACGTCTGGGGCGATCGCAATTTGTTCTGCTCCTGCCCTAGTCTTGAGAGCTATATTTAAGGCTGGTGGTTGTTCCCGTTGCATTGAGTCTGTGCCGGGAGCTCGTTCAGGCCACCGGGTGAGCCTGTCCGGGGTCGGCGTGAACCCATCCATGGGGCCTAGACTGCAGCATCCATGCTGCAGACTACCCCGGACAGGCTCACCCGGCGGCCATCACTAAGTCAGTGGTTACAGTGACACCTACTTTCCTGAAAAGCCGAACCTATAACCAGACTCAGCTTATGGAAAAATTATAAACACGGAGCATTTATGGAAATTATTCTCAGCATCATGGCTTCAGACCGTCCCGGCATTGTTGAGCAAGTCGCCTCTGCAGTGGCTGATGCTGGTGGTAACTGGCAGGAAAGCCGGTTGTCGACCATGGCTGGTCGCTTTGCCGGTATTGTCCGGGTTAATCTCGATGCCAGTCAGTTGGAGTCTTTGCGTGCCAGCACTCAGGCGCTGAGCAGCAAAGGCTTGTCGATTCAGATTGAAGTGGGCGATAGCGAAGATACAACCCTGCACCTGCACCGTATCGCTGTGGTCGGCAATGACCGTACTGGCATCGTCGCGGAAGTCACCCGCAAGCTGGCGGCAATGAACATAAACCTCGTGGATGTGCATACCGATGTCGTACCGGCATCGATGAGCGGCGGCGTGTTGTTTCGGGCCGAACTGGAATTGGGGTTAACCGATGACCAGAGCCTCGATAGCGTGATTCAGGGTTTGGAGGATCTGTCGGCTGACCTGATGATCGACATATTAGCTGACGATTAGAAATCGGCGAATGCCGTTTTTTTGGTTCTAAACAGTAAAAAAGCGACCCGAGGGTCGCTTTTTTTATATCTACTACCTAAGCACTTAGCCGCGTGGTTCGCTGGCTAACCCTTTGAACAGGGAGATACAGCCGAACAGCAGTACCAGAGTGAATGGCAAGCCGGTCGAGACGGCCATGGCCTGCAAGGCCACCAGACCGCCGCCCAGAATCAGAGCGATGGCTACCAGGCCTTCAAAGGTTGCCCAGAACACCCGCTGGGGCGTTGGCGCATTGACTTTGCCCCCGGCGGTAATGGTATCGATCACCAGTGAACCGGAGTCGGATGAGGTCACGAAGAAGACGATGACCAGCACGATCGCGATGAACGAGGTGATCTGTGCAAATGGCAACACATCCAACATGGCGAACAATTGCAGTTCGAGGTTGGAGTTGGCGACCACTTCGTAGCCGTCGTTTACGTATTGGCTGATGGCGGTGCCACCAAAGGCTGTCATCCACAGAACACAGGCCGCTGACGGAATCAGCAGTACCGAGACCATGAATTCACGGACGGTACGGCCGCGTGATACGCGTGCGATGAACATGCCGACGAAAGGCGACCAGGAAATCCACCAGGCCCAATAAAAGGCTGTCCAGCCTTGTCTGAAGTTGTCGTCTTCACGGCCGAAGGGCATGGACAGGGCCGGAATGTTTTGGACGTAGCCCCAGAGGTTACTGACGAAGCCTGTCAGAATCGCCAGGGTTGGACCGACCAGAATGACGAACAGCAACAGTAAAATAGCCAGGCTCATATTGATCTCGGACAACCGCTTCACGCCAGCATCCAGTCCCGCCACAACAGAGACCAGGGCAATGGCGGTAATGCCTATCACCAACAAGACCTCGGTGGTTGCTCCCATGGGTACGCCAAATAGGTAATTCAGACCAGCACTTGCTTGAGAGGCCCCGATACCGAGTGACGTGGCCAGACCAAACAGCGTCGAAAAGACTGCCAGGATGTCGATAACATGACCCGGCCAGCCCCAGACCCGCTCGCCCAGCAGTGGGTAAAAGATGGAACGTACGGTCAGCGGCAGGCCTTTGTTAAAGGAAAACAATGCCAGCGCCAAGGCCAGTACGGCATAAATCGCCCAGGGGTGCAGACCCCAGTGGTAGATGGTGGCGGCCATACCCAGACGCTCAGCCGCGACGACATCGCCTGCTGCAGCGCCTAGAGGGGCCCAGTCGGTGCGCACGCCGCCTTCTGAGGCTATACCGCCCAGTGATGTGCTGAAGTGCGACATGGGTTCAGAGACGCCATAGAACATCAGGCCAATGCCCATGCCTGCGGCGAACAGCATCGAAAACCAGCCTGCGTAGGAATAGTCAGGCGTGGCATCGGTACCACCAATTCGGACCTTGCCCATGGGCGAGACGATTAGAAACAGGCAGACCAGTACAAAAATGTTGCCTGAAATCAGGAAGAACCAGTCGAGGTTACCGGTTAACCAGTTACGTAACTCGGAAAACCAGGGTCCAAGGCTGTTCTGAAAGGCCAGCGTCAACAATACAAACGCGACAATGGCCAGGCCGGAGATCATGAAAACACGGTTATGAATATCCAGGCCGAAAGGCCCGATGTTCATTTTTATGTTGTCCTGACCGACCTGGTAGTCGGTGTCGATGGCATCTACTCGCCCATCAGGCGGTATCATGTCGGTATTTTCGGTCATAAAGGTTCCCTACTGTCAGAATGGGATCGGAGAGTTTAGGCAAACGGTGGCGCTGGTATCATACTCGAACGTTTTAACCACTGTTTGCATACAGCAAAAGCAGCGACTATCGACTGCTCTGCCCGCTATTGATGGTTACTGAGGGCCGAGCTAAACAACGGTTGTTTGTCGCTGACAGGTCGCTTTGGAGAGTGAAAATCTCTCATCAACGTTTCTTTCACTAAACTAACGCACTGACACGCCCCATACAACCCATTGACAGTCACTCTACTCACAAAGAGTTACCATGAACGGTTATGCGAGATTCACTCAATGTTAGAACCAGCGTTCAAAAAAAAAGCGCCTGAAGGCGCTGTTTTTTGATCAAATAGCGACATTTCAACGGTCAGTCAGTGGTTATGGCTTCACTTCCATTCGCCGACACCGCCTGCCCAAACTGCAATTCCGCCAAACGCCGGTACAGAGGCGATTGAGTCAGTAACTGGTTGTGGGTACCTTCGGCAACAATACGCCCCTGATCCATTACCACGATGCGGTCGGCACCCTGAACCGTGGCAAGGCGATGAGCGATGATCAGCGTTGTTCGCTGTTTCATCAGTTTGTCCAATGCCTGCTGAACCTGATATTCACTTTCAGCATCCAGAGCGCTGGTCGCTTCGTCGAGTAACAACAGATCCGGGTCCTTGAGGATGGCACGGGCAATCACCAGGCGTTGTTTCTGCCCGCCGCTGAGCCGCACCCCAGCTTCGCCTAGGTCACTGGCGAAGCCTTGAGGCAATGCTTCAATAAAGGTCATGGCATTGGCCGCTTCGGCCGCAGCCAGTACGTCAGCATCGGATGCATCGGGTCGACCATAACGAACGTTGTGCCAGACGTCATTGCTGAATAGAACCGGTTGCTGTGGCACCAGACCAATGTGCTGGCGCAATTTGGGCAGCGGCAGCTCACGGACATCTTGCCCGAGTAGGCTGACCGAACCCTGTTGAGGGTCGTAAAAACGCAGCAGCAGCTCAAACAAGGTCGATTTACCAGCACCGCTCGGGCCTACTAACGCCACGGTTTCACCGCGTCTGACCGTGAGGTTCACATCAGTCAGGGCATTGGTTTCCGGTCGGCTTGGGTAGCTGAAGCTGACGTTATTCAGCGCCAGGTGATAGGGCGCTGCGTTGTCGAGCGGTTTGGACTCAGTTGGCGATATAATGATTGAGGGTTCAGCCAGCAATTCCATCAAACGCTCGGTTGCGCCTGCCGCCCGCTGAACTTCGCCGTACACTTCCGAAACACCGGCGACGCCAAAAGCCACCATCACCGCATAAAACACAAAGGCAGCCAGTTCACCGCCACTCATGGATCCGGTCATCACATCGTATCCGCCCACCCAGACCATGGCGGCGATGGCGGTAAACGCCAGCAATATAACCACGGCCATCAGAATACTGCGCTGGCGAATGCGTAGGCGGGCAACCTCCAGTGCGGCATCGACCTCAACCTGAAAAGCCGCCTTTTCGAACGGCTCGCGCGCATAGCTTTGCACGGTTTTGATCTGGCGAATAATTTCCCCGGCGTAACTGCCGACATCGGCGACGGTGTCCTGACTGCGCCGGCTGAGCTGGCGCACCTGCTTGCCCATGTACAACACCGGTATCAGCACAGCGGGAACCCCGAGCAGTACTACCAGAGATAACTTGAGATTGGTGATCAGCAACATCACCAGGCCGCCGGTGACTGTCAAAGCATTGCGCAGCGCAAACGACAGACTGGAGCCGATGATGGACTGCAGCAAGGTGGTATCTGTTGTTAGCCGCGACATGATGTCACCGCTGGCGTTCTCTTCGAAATAGCTTGGGTGCATGTGTACCAGATGGGCAAACACATCGGCGCGCAGATCCGCCGAGACCCGCTCACCCAGCCAGGTAACCAGATAGAAGCGGATAAAGGTGCCAAACGCCATGGCCACCACCAGCACCATAACAAAGCCCAGGGTTCGATTAAGCGCGCCCAGCGATTCTGCCAGAATGCCCTGGTCAATCACCAGGCGCACACCCTGCCCCAGGGCGAGCGTCAGGCCTGAGGTCAGGATAAGGGCGGCAGCAGCGCCCAGCATCAGGTGACGGTAGCGTTTTAAGTAGGGCCACAGCTGGGCCAGAAACCCAAAAGGTACTGCAGCCGCTACCCGGCCCGGAGCAGCTGGTGCAGAGGTTGTGGGGGTGGCCGTATTTGTGTCGGCTGCGGACTGAGGGTCACTGGCTGAACTCACGAGGCGTTTCTCCTGTTCGATTCCCGACAGGTCAGGTCAACCGGTGTCGAATGCAAGGGCGGCCCGGCAGATTATCGACGCCTTACGTCCGGCATTGCACAACCGGGCCATAGCCCAGGCACTGGCGATGATGCAAGAGCACCATGCCCGCATGGAAGATGACCTTTATGCGCTGGAAGAACCCGAGGTCTGAGACTGAACCGACAATTCGGGAGCCGTCTCGCACTGATTTGCCTGAAAATGGTCGGAAAGTTGGGGGTAGGTACCGATCAGGTGTTGCAATCGAGCCCGTGAGCCGGTAGTCAGCAGTCGGGTCTTTCCCTCGCCCAGTGCGGCGACTCCGGCCCTGCGGGCCACTTCACCGGCGATGGCCTCGCCGGTATCAATCAGCTGTACACCCGCACCCAGCAGGCGTTGTAGCCGGTCCTGTACCAGTGGGTAATGGGTACACCCCAGCACCACCCGATCAACCCCCGCCTCAGTCATAGCGGCAGTGCACCCGGCCAGAATGGTATCGATCGATCCCGTATCCGGCCCCTGCTCAATGGCATCGGCCAGGCCAGAACAGGGCTGATTAACAACTCGGGTATTGGGGTTAAAGCGGGATGCCAACTGCTGATACCGGCTGGATGCCAGCGTATTTTCTGTCGCGAGGATGCCAATGGCACCGCTGCGGGTGCCCAGGGCAGCCGGTTTGATACCGGGCTCGACACCGATGATGTCCACCGTCAGTCGATCCCGCAGAGCGTCGATGCAATGGGCAGTAGCGGTATTGCAGGCCACCACGAGAACGGTGCAGCCCTGTTCAATCAACCAGTCTGCAATTTGATCGCAACGCTGTTGCAGCAAATCACTGTCTTTGGCCCCGTAGGGCGCATACGCCTGGTCGGCAAGGTACAGCAGATTGGCCTGCGGCAGCCGCTGACGAATCCATTGCAATACCGTCAGACCGCCGATGCCCGAATCAAAAACCCCTATCACGATGCCGTTTGCCCCTGTGTGTACACAGGGCAAGCCTAAGGCCTGCCCTGCTCCTTGTAAACGGGATTACAGCAACTCCAATGCATCTTTGGGTGCCAGATACTCCAGCCCCTGGTCGTCAGCCACGCTTTTGTAGGTGACCTTGCCACGGCAGACGTTCAATCCGTTTAGCAGGTGGCTGTCATCCAGCATCGCCTGTTTGGCGCCTTTGTTGGCTAACGCCAGCGTGAACGGCAGCGTTGCATGGTTCAGCGCCATGGTGGATGTGCGGGCTACAGCGCCGGGCATGTTGGCGACGCAATAGTGCACCACGTCGTCAATCACATAGGTGGGTTCGGCGTGTGTGGTCGCTTTGGAGGTCTCGAAACACCCGCCCTGATCGATCGCGACATCGACCACAACAGCACCAGGCTTCATTCGCTTGATCATATCTGCGTTTACCAGTTTTGGGGCGGCTGCGCCGGGAATCAGCACCGCGCCGACAACCAAATCAGCTTCCAGAACATGCTGTTCTACACTCTCGCGGGTGGAGTAAACGGTGCGGATCTTATTGCCATACTGACGATCCAGCTCGCGCAGTGTGTCGATGCTTTTGTCGAGCACAGTTACATCTGCACCCAAGCCGACCGCCATGGCTATGGCATTCTGGCCAACCACACCACCGCCAATCACGGTTACCAGTGCCGGGGCCACTCCGGGTACGCCACCAAGCAGCAAACCACGACCACCCTGGGCTTTTTCCAGACAATGAGCACCCGCCTGAATCGACATGCGCCCGGCCACTTCGGACATAGGGGCCAACAGCGGTAACCGGCCTGCGTGATCGGTGACCGTTTCATAGGCGATGCACGTTGCACCCGAGGCGATCAAATCGTTGGTTTGCGGAACATCAGGCGCCAAATGCAAATAGGTGAAGAGGGTGTGGTGCGGCTTGATCATCTTGCGTTCGATGGCCTGAGGCTCCTTCACCTTGACGATCATCTCGGCCCAGTCGTACATCTCAGTGGCCGAGGGCAGTATCTGTGCGCCAGCCGTTTGGTATTCCTCGTTACTGAACCCGATGGACGCACCGGCCTGGGTTTCAACGGCCACTTCATGACCATTATGAACCAGTTCACGCACAGCGGTCGGGGTCAGGCCGACGCGATATTCGTGGTTTTTTATTTCTTTCGGGACTCCTACTCGCATTGTCTTCTCCTCTGCTTTCATTGTTGTTAAATTCAGAACGCTGGGGACCAACTCAGTATAGGAAAAAACATCTGCGTAGGTGGCACTGAAACAATAACCAATAACAGGAAATTATAGTGCAACAATAACCATTAACGATGAATAATCGGTTGGTATCAAGTGCCTACAGCGTTTTTACCTGCCTGCAGGCATTAGCATCCTATTCAGCCTCTACCCAGCCAGCCCCGCAACCGCCCTAATAATAAGTGCTGACGCAGCATTCGGTGATTTGCTGGCGTTGTTCCATAGCCTGACTCTCTAGACGGTGACCGGTGCGACGTCCCGAACCGATTGGCGCTCAATTAACCGGGGGGTAAATCGCAAAGGTGATGGCTCCAGCGGCCATGGCATCGTTATAAGTAAAGACAGCCGTGACACCCAGTTTTGCGGCTAACGGGATGGACTTGCCTGGTGGCTGCTCTCACAATACCGGGCTTAAAAACAATCAGGAGTCCCCTGTGTCTGGCACCCCCATCAATTCTGAAGAGATCATTGGCACCCTGAATGACGGCAGTGGCGTTAAGGCCTTCACGCTGCGTAATAAAAACGGCAGTGAGGCCCGGTTTTATAACCTGGGGG
Organism: Saccharospirillum sp.; assembly: GCF_040881935.1. Classification (NCBI taxonomy): domain Bacteria; kingdom Pseudomonadati; phylum Pseudomonadota; class Gammaproteobacteria; order Oceanospirillales; family Saccharospirillaceae; genus Saccharospirillum; species Saccharospirillum sp. The sequence goes on from NZ_JBBECH010000020.1 coordinate 46,043, forward strand.
CTGCGTTCGTGGGTTTTCGGTTACCAGACATGACAGACGAGGAGAGCCTGGTACTAGGCTGCGACACCCTGGAGGCCTTTATCGCCCAGAACGCCAACTTTGGCGCAACTATTGGCCGTTACGCCAACCGCATCGGCCATGGTAAAACCCACATTAACGGCCAGGCGCTGGAACTGGAATGCAACAGCGGCGGGCACCATTTGCATGGCGGCTCTGACGGGTTTGGCCATCGTGTCTGGAACAGCCAGATCAACCTGGAAAAAGACGAACCCAATCTGGTATTCACCCTAACCTCACCAGACGGTGATGCCAACTACCCCGGCGAACTGACCATAACCCAGCGAATCCGGCTAACCGACGATGACGAAGTCATCATCGCCTACGAGGCGGCCACGACCAAAACCACTCTGGTGAATTTGACCAACCACGCTTACTTTAACCTGGCAGGTGCAGCGGCTGGTTCGCTGAAAGATCATGAATTTCGGGTTCACAGCGACACCGTTACCGGCATTGATGCCACCCTGCTACCGACAGGCGAGCTGGTTCCGGTTGAAAACACGGCACTGGATTTACGCGACTGGCGTCCAATCGACCAGGCGCTGGAAAGCCTCAATGACCCTAGCCTTGCTCGGGCAGGCAGCTACGATCACAACTATGTGTTTGGTACAGAAATGGAAAGGCCGCTAACGCTAATGGCTGAAGCTCGGCACGAACCAAGCGGTCGCTGGATGCGCTGCTCAAGCACCCTGCCCGGTCTGCAGTTCTACAGTGGCGGTTTTATGGGTGGTACGCCCAGAAATGAAACAGACATCTATCAACGTCATGGGGCCTTCTGCATGGAACCGGGCGCCTGGCCGGATTCACCCAATCACGATCACTTCCCCGACTGCACCCTAACCCCGGAGCAGACCTACCGGGCCACCCTGGTGTTTGGGTTCGGGCAGAAATCTTGACTACAGGTTAGCGGTCCGCTGGGCTTCACGTTCGGCCGCTTTTTGAGCCCGGCGCTGTTCGATGCTTTCTTTGGCATCAGCGCCAATGTGGGCTTCACCACGCTTTTTGGCTAGCTGCACCTGACGCTCGCGTTCAATAAAGCGCTGACGACGGTCTTCGGTCACGTTATCGTAGCAGTGCGGGCAGCTGACACCCGGCTCGTAATGGGCGTGGGATTTTTCGGTATCGGAAATCGGCATCCGGCAAGCGTGGCACTGGTCGTATCGGCCCGGTTCGAGACCATGCTTTACCGTGACCCGGTTGTCGAACACAAAACACTCGCCCTGCCACTTGGATTCGGCCTCAGGAACCTGTTCCAGGTATTTGAGAATGCCGCCTTCGAGATGATACACCTCATTGAAGCCTTGCTCTTTCAGGTAAGCCGTGGACTTTTCACAGCGAATGCCGCCGGTACAAAACATGGCCACTTTTTTATGTTTGGCCGGGTCGAGATTCTGTTTTACGTAGTCAGGGAATTCACGAAAGGTCTGAGTATGCGGATTCAGCGCATTCTCGAAGGTGCCGATGGCCACTTCGTATGCGTTGCGGGTGTCGACCAGTACCACATCCGGATCTGAAATCAGTGCATTCCAGTCTTCCGGTTTCACGTAGGTACCCGCGACGTTCAACGGATCGATGCCTTCGACACCCATGGTGACGATTTCTTTCTTAAGCTTAACCTTAGTGCGATAGAACGGCATCTCATCGCAAAAAGACTCTTTGTGACTGAGATTGGCGAACGGGCCCTGGCTCTTGATCCAGCCCAGCAGTTGCTCGATGGCTTCAGGGCGGCCTGCGACGGTACCGTTAATACCCTCGGAGGCAAGTAACAGGGTGCCGCGTATGCCCTCAGCTTCCATGAAATCAAGCAGCGGTTGGCGGTAGTCGGCATAATTATTCAGGCGAACGAAGTGATACATTGCAGAAACCGCAACGGTTTCTGCTACAGTTATATCAGTCATGAAATTTCCTATAGCGGGCTGGATCGCAAATCCAGAGCCATGGGTTAATGGAGTTGCGAAGTTTAAGTGACCCGGGCATTGATTTCCACAGTTGTTCACCCCGTTACAGCGTTCAAATTGACGTTCTGACCCGTTAAACTGCTCTATTGAGATTCAAGAAAGAGCGGTTTAGATTCGATACTTCCATCTGTTCACGTTGAGGATATTCACATGAAAAAAGTACTGATCGTTACCGCACTCACTGCGGCCACTCTTGCCAGCACCGCCTATGCCGGAGGTCGCGGAGGCGCTGAGTTGGGCCTGGCATCCTACGGCGGAGGCGTTGGTTTTATCGGCGCTATCGGCTTTCCCATTAACGTACCTTCATTGCAAAACAATGGTCTGAACACTTACGGCGAAATTGAACTGGGTGTTGGTTTTGACGACGATGTTTCCATCGGTGGGGATCTGTCGGTGGGTTTGCTGTTTCCGCTCGACACCGGCCTGGATATGTACGCCAGCCTGGGCCCCGGCCTTGGCGCTGAGGGGAACGGGGATGCAGACTTTGGTCTGGCAGCCGAAGTCGGGCTTAATATCCTGATCAGCAACCGGGTCCTGTTCGTTGAAGGCGGTGCTCACCCCGGTAACGGTTACTTCACCGTCGGCATGCATTTCTAAGCCGAGTTTCGGAGATCTGGTCAAATAGGTGGCCTTGGCCCGCTCCGGCTATCGGGTGTGCCCCTGTGGGGTCGGCGTAGATCCGTCCATGGAGCCTAGACCGCAGGATATGAATCCCATCCGTGGGATTCATATCCGGGCTCGCTGCGCTCATGCTAAAACGCTCCTGGCGTTTTAGTCCCTGCTGCGGACTCCCCCACAGGGGCACACCCGGCACCCGCCGCTGGTCACTTCACGCTTGGTTAGGCCGGACCTTTTAGTGCAACTATTCCCTGCTTTTCCAGAAACGCCAGCACCTGCTCTAGGCTCGTCTCGGTACGATGCGGTGCAACGATATCTCCGGTAAATACGTGATTCGATTCCCCCTCCACACCGTCTATTCGAATACGTTCCTTCACCTCTGAGCCCCACTTCTCATACACCCGGTCGGTGTATTTGGCATTCACCACCCGATCATCCTCACTGTACAGAAAGAGCGAGGGTGTTTTTATAGATTCGAGATGGCTTTTGCGCACCGCAACCACTAACGCTTGCAGCTGGTGCAAGACGCGGGTCGGGTAGCTATGAGTCCAATATTTTCCGTTGAGTTCCCCTTCGGGTTCCCAACCGTATTCATTGCCTGCAAGCCAGCGCATCCAATAGCCGGACCAGGGCCAGCCAAAGAGCTTCGACGCCCAGTGCCGGGGCTGATAATTGGGTGCGAACAACACCAGAGCGGCCAGGGCATCCTGTGCCGATGGCTGTTGTGCCAGCCAGGTAGCCAGGGTGCCGCCGGTCGAGCAACTGATGACGATGACCCGCTCGCCCAAAGAACGGGCAATCTGCCAGGCCTCGGCAGTGTCTTTGAGCCAGTCGCCAGCCTGGGCCTTGCCCAGGCTTTCGCCGTCTAACCCGTGGCCAGTCAGGCGGGCGCCGTAATAATTGGCGCCAATGGCTTCGGCCACTCGCTCGGGAATGGGCGCCAGTTCTTGCCGGGTGGCCGAGAATCCATGCAAATAGAGGACAACCAGCGGGGTCTTGGCCGGTGCGGTGGGGTTGGCGAAGCGGACGTGTTTTTCCGCACCTTCTGTGACCGTACCCAGCGACCGCTCCGACTCGGCCAACCAGTCGGCGAGGCCGCCGAGTTCGACCGGCAATTCTTCTACTGCCCACTGCAACAAGACTCGTGGGCGCGGGCCCAATACAATCAATAGTACAATCAACAGCACAATCACCAGGCCCAGTACAATCCAGATCACGTGGAGGTGTCCTTAAATGTTTGAATGTTAGAGACTAGAATCGCTCAAGAGTATCACAGGAGTGGCTTATTAATAAATTCACTGCGCATCAGGTTTATCCATTTGCTCCCCTAGCGCAAGAATGAGACCGATCAGTTGGCTTTGTTCACTATCGGTCAATGGTCGCTTCATCATCTTACGCACCCAGTACACCCACTGGACCTGTTGTTTGCGCCCCAGGCCATCGAGCCAGTAGCTCAGATCGGAATGTTTGAGCATGACGGCATCGCGCCGGGCATGGTTGCGGCAGCGCAACTGGTACCAGATGCGCAAGCTCCGGCCCGCCAGTGCCAGTGCGAATTCAAGATTGGAGACCGGCCCCAATTGCCACTGCTCATAACCGGGCACCCGTGACAACACTTCAAAACTCAGCGGATCCCGACCGGCAAAGCCGCCAGCCAATCCGCCAAGCGTGCCGCCGACTACCGCGCCGAGTAACAGAGACGCGCCGCCTACCGCAGCATCGACCACCAGACCAGACGCGGCCCCGGCCGCACCGCTCAACGAAGCCAGCCGGGCACGCGACAAGCCCCAGGCACGCCACTCATGGGCATCGAGCAAGTCATCGGTCGCCAGTGACTGCCACTCGCCGGACCAGTCGAGGTTGCGATGTCCGTAATAGTCGGCGAGTGTTACCTGGAGTCGCTGTTCCCGGCGCTGTATCTCGCGATTGAACTGAGCCAGCCCCTGCGTCTTTAGTTGCTCTTTCGGCCCTGCCAGGGGCAGTTGCAGCCGGTGCTGTAGCACCTTTTGCAGATACAGAACCAGAGCTTCGGCACTGCGCTGATGACGTTGTTGACGCTGTTCGGATAACGCTTCGACACTGCGCACCAGACCATCGCGCCAGGGCGGGTGAATCTCGGCCATGCTGCGCAGTAATGCCAGATGATGCTCGAACGGTGCCTGCAACGGATTGAACGTCCGTACCAGTGAGAAATACTGCTGCAGGGCAACCTGCCATTCGGTCTCGTTCCCGGTTTGGCGAATCGGGTTCAGCAGCGCCAGGCGTGGCTGAGCGGTCCAGGAAAGCAGCGTCAGTTCGGCTTCAAAGGTGGCGTCGAAGCGCTGGCTGGTATCGACGACGTAGACGATACCAGCCCCGCTCAGCACGGGTGTCAGCAGGGTGCAATCGTCCGCGAATTTGGGGTCGTCGCGGTGCTCTGTCACAAAGCGACGCAGGGCGTCTGGCCGACCAGCGGCGCTCTGGCTGTGCTGTTCGCACCAGGTGATGATCTGGCGGGCACGCTGAAAGCCGGGTGTATCAATCAGTTCGTACAGAACGCTCTTATCGAGCATGAGTTGATATCGATGCGCATTCCGGGTGGTGCCACTAACAGGTGACACGGCAATGTGATCATCCTGGGTGAGCGTCGATACCAGGCTGGACTTGCCCTGATTGGGATGTCCGACCACCGCAAAGACCGGGACGGCCGCGACCGATGACGGGCTCTGGGTCATGATGGAGTCTCCCCACCCGAACGCTCTTCAAGCCAATATAACCGTACCGGTAATTCCTGGGCACTGGCAAAGCCCTGCCAGCTCTGGCGCTCAACATTTCTCCGTTCGGATCCCGGTTCCGCCGAACTGCACAACAGAACGTTAACCTCTTTATGGCTACCGGCACTGAGCGTGATCAGATCAGCCAGGTCTCCGGTGGGAACCGCATGGGCAGCCATCACCCAGACGGGCTCTTCCTGTTCGGTGTGCCGGTCGATCGTCGCTTCGTCTTCCGCCAGGCTGCCGCGACCCAGAATGACAGAGCCGGGCGGTAGCTTGCCGGGCATTGGATCCTGCCAGGCAAGCACCGGCACTGAAGGGGGCAATGCGCTGGTCTCCAGGTCAGTATCGTCAGCGGTGAAAGTACCGGGCTGTTCAGGTGTTAGCGACGTAAAATGCAGGGTTTGGGGACGCTGTTGTTCAAACTGCTGGTGCAGCTCCCGGTTCCAGCGCGGCCAATGGGCCAGGCGGCGATTCAATACCCTGCGGTTAATCAGCACAGCGACTGCAATCGGTACCAGCACCCACACCACCACAACCTGGGTCAGCCAGACTGCCCAATAGGCTGAATAATTCAGCAGTGCTGTTTCCCAGCCGGTGATACTACCCGCCTGGGAAGCGCTGATCGCCAGGGGTTCAGGCACTTGAAGAATACCCAGCGACAGCAACCCAAATAAATCGTCGACCCGCGCTGAGGCGGATTGCAATGAGGTACTCCAATAGAAAATCAGCTGTCGGGTCAGCAGCATTAGCCACAACCAGGCTAGGCCAGCCACCGCAAACAACGCCTGTGCCTTAAGGCTCTGTTCAGCGCACCAGGCAGCCAACACCGCATCGTCTTCGATACACAGCCAGTGGCGCCACCAGGGGCTGCGCTTGCGCCACCAGGCATTCAGCAGAGTCCAGATCAATACCAGCAAAGGCGTCAGCCAGAACACCAGCAGAAAAATCAGCATATGAATACCGCTGCCGTCTGGCCAGACCATCAGCCCACTGAGTGCCAGAATGCCATTGATGGCTCCCAGCCAACAAAGCCAGGAGAACCAACGTACCCTGGGCTCGGCTCGGAACTGGCTCGCACTGGCCAGAAACTCAAACCAGTTGTCAGTGGCCGGACTCGGGCTCGCGCCTGGCTCGGCCCGCAACCAGCGCAGCCCCCAATCAATGGCTTGCGCGGATGATGGTCGGAAGGAGGTTCGCGAAATAGTCATGGATTCCTATTAAGATCGACAAAAGCACCGGGGTATTGCAATCATAAACATCGTAATGGCCCGAGTTTAGCAAGGAGCCTTGCAGGCGTCGCCTGCCCATTGGCATGATTTTGGGCAATGAAAAAGTCGGTGACGTTTTCCTGATGTGGTCTCATCATTCAGGTTAAATAGTGAGTTTAGGCCACCCGATTACCACCTGCTTTTTTCAGAACCAAACCTTACACTGTTCGCTGACAGCCATAGACAAGGCCCACTGTATGAAATTCCTCCGTCTGGCCACCTATAACGTCGCCCTTAACCGCTCCCAAGCTGGGGAACTGGTTACCGACCTTCGCTCAAAACCCGGCGTTCAATTGTCGGCCTTAATGCAAGTCATGGCCGAGGTTGATGCGGATGTCTGGATCATCAATGAACTGGACTACGACCCTGACAACCAGGCGTTAACCGCGTTTCAGGCTCTGCTTCGAACAGCTGGAATGGATTTCCCCTATTGCTTTACCGCACCGGTGAACACGGGCCTACCTTCTGGCCGGGATCTGGTGAAACAGGACCGGAATAATCCGCAGAAAACGCCTTTTGGTTTCGGCGATTTCCCCGGTCAATATGGCATGGCCGTGTTGTCAGCCTTTCCGCTCAGAGCTGACCAATGCCGGACGTTTCAGTTATTTTTATGGCGGGATATGCCCGCTGCCCTGCTGCCCGTGAACCCGGATGGTTCGGCCTTTTATTCCCAAGAGGATCTGGCGGTAGTGCGTTTATCGAGTAAATCGCACTGGGATTTGCCAGTCGAATTACCGACTGGGGTGTGCCATCTACTGGTCAGCCACCCCACACCACCGGCCTTCGACGGCCCGGAGCGGCGCAATGTCTGCCGCAATCACGATGAGATTCGCTTCTGGGTTGATTACATCAACAATGAATCGTACATGAGTGATGATCGCGGATTGAGTGGCGGGCTAACACCCGGCCAAACCTTCATAGTCGCCGGCGATTTGAACGCCTCACTAACGGCTGGAGACAGCCAGCAAGAGGCCATCAAACGCCTGATTTCACACCCCAGAATTCAGCCTGTGCGGCCTCTGTCGGACAGAGACCATGATCTTACCGCTCGCTGGCGCCTAAGAGCCGACTATGTATTGCCGTCGACTAATCTGCAGGTTCTGGATACGGGTGTCTTTTGGCCGAAACCCGGAGCACCGCTCAGCCAGAGCGTAGATCGGGCATCCGATCACCGACCGGTCTGGCTGGATATTGATGCGGTTGCACTACCCTAAAAGAGTGTTGAAATTTAGCAAATACTGAGTGCCGGGTGCCCGGCACGGACTCCTGGCAGTAAACCGAACCTGTAGTTCAGACCCCTTAGGGCTTGCCGTGATGCTCGGACAGATACATCCAGGTGCTGAGCACTGAGTCCGGGTTCAGCGACACCGATTCAATGCCCTGATCCATCAACCATTCGGCGAAATCCGGATGGTCTGACGGGCCCTGGCCACAAATGCCGATGTATTTATTGGCTTTGCGACAGGCCTGAATGGCCATGCTGAGCAGGATCTTGATGGCATCGTTGCGCTCGTCGAACAGATGCGCGATGACCCCGGAATCCCGGTCAAGTCCCAGAGTTAGCTGAGTCAGGTCGTTGGAGCCGATAGAGAAGCCATCGAAGTATTCCAGGAACTGGTCGGCCAGCAACGCGTTGGACGGCAGTTCGCACATCATGATCAGTTTCAGATCATCCTTGCCGGATTCCAGGCCATTGTCGGCCAGCAATTCGACTACCTGACGCGCTTCATCCACGGTACGCACAAAGGGCACCATAAGTTGGACGTTGGTCAGCCCCATCTCATTGCGCACCTTTTTCATCGCCCGACATTCCAGCTCGAAACACTCGCGGAAGGAGTCGTCGATGTAGCGCGAGGCGCCACGAAAACCGATCATCGGGTTTTCTTCCTGGGGTTCGTACTGGGCACCGCCAACCAGATGAGCGTATTCGTTCGATTTAAAATCGGACAGGCGCACAATGACCGGCTTTGGGTAGAAAGCTGCGGCAATGGACGCCACCCCTTCAACGATTTTTTCCACGTAGAAATCGACCGGACTCGCGTATCCCGCCATGCGGTGATCAATGCTCTCACGCACTTCGACCGGCGCTTCGTTGTAATGCAACAGCGCCTTGGGGTGTACACCAATCATCCGGTTAATGATGAATTCCAGTCGGGCCAGACCGACGCCAGCATTGGGCAGGGATTGAAAATCGAAGGCGCGGTCCGGGTTACCAACGTTCATCATGATTTTGAACGGCAGATCGGGCATCGAGCTCAGATCGTTCTGTTCAACATTGAATTCCAGCAGACCCCGGTATACGCGGCCAGTATCGCCTTCGGCGCACGACACCGTGACTTCATCGCCGTTGACCAGCTTGTCAGTCGCATCACCACAGCCGACAACAGCCGGAATGCCCAGCTCACGGGCAATGATCGCCGCGTGACAGGTACGGCCGCCGCGATTGGTGACAATGGCCGAAGCCCGTTTCATGATCGGTTCCCAGTCCGGGTCGGTCATGTCGGTGACCAGTACGTCGCCGGTATGCACCTGATGCATCTGGCTCAGATCACTAATAACCTTGACCGGACCACAGCCAATGCGCTGGCCAATGGCGCGGCCATCAATCAGTAACTTGCCTTTTTCTTTCAGGGCATAGCGTTCAATCACCGTAGCCGAGCCACGGCTCTTCACGGTTTCCGGACGTGCCTGCACGATGTACAGTTTGCCATCTTCACCGTCGCGCGCCCACTCGATGTCCATCGGGCGTTTGTAGTGTTTTTCGATGATCATCGCCTGGTGCGCCAATTGCTCGACTTCGTCATCGCTCAGGGAAAACCGGGTCCGATCGGCCTCGGGCACCCCGACGGTCTCGACGGATTTACCGGTCTCGGCCGATGCGCCATAGACCATCTTGATCAGTTTGCTGCCCAGAGTGCGGCGCAGAATGCCGTGGTGGCCATCGGCGAGCGCGCGTTTGCTGACGTAGAACTCATCGGGGTTTACCGCGCCTTGAACCACGGTTTCGCCAAGGCCGTAAGCCGAGGTAATAAACACCACCTGATCAAACCCGGATTCGGTGTCCATGGTGAACATCACCCCGGCAGCACCGATATCGCTGCGCACCATGCGCTGAATGCCGGCAGACAAGGCAACATGAGCATGGTCGAACCCCTGGTGAACCCGATAGGCAATAGCGCGGTCGTTAAACAGCGAAGCAAAGACTTCCTTGATCGCCTGCAGCACTTCGTCGATGCCGTGGATGTTCAGAAAGGTTTCCTGCTGGCCGGCAAAGGAGGCATCGGGCAAGTCTTCGGCGGTGGCAGAGGAACGTACCGCTAATGAGCGACCCGGATCACCGTCGGTCAATATCTGATAAGCCGCCCGGACTTCCTGCTCCAACCGTTCCGGGAAAGGCGCCAGCATAACTTCGGAGCGAATCTCGCGGCCGACGTTCGCCAGCACCTCGACGTCATCGACATCCAGCGATGACAGCCGTGCGTCAATCCGTTCTTTCAGGCCTTCAAACGCGAGGAATTCACGATAGGCATCGGCTGTGGTCGCAAAACCACCCGGAACCGACACGCCCAGGGCGGACAGGTGGCTGATCATCTCGCCCAGGGAGGCATTCTTGCCTCCTACAGTGGGTACGTCATGAATACCCAGTTCAGTAAAGTCCTTAACGAATTCCATGCTGCTCTCCACGTGCTAGTCGGTAGGTATTTCTGCCCTGTTGCCGGACAGTGCATTCATTAAACCTCAGAAAGAGGGTTTTGTGCATTTATTCTGTGAATGATGATCATTACCCTGCAAAATGGCCAACACCGCCACTTTGCCGCTATAGTGTAAAACACTCTTCACAACCTGATCCAACCGTTCAGCCCCCGGTTGCAAGGAAATGCCCATGAGCTCCAACCGCCCCGTGTTCTTTATCTCCGACAGCACCGGTATTACGGCCGAAACGCTGGGTCACAGCCTGCTGTCTCACTTCGACCGTACCCAGTTTACCGAAACGATTCTGTCTTTTATTGATACGGAACAGAAAGCACGCAATGCCATCGACCGGGTCGCCAAAGCCGCACGCGAATCCGGATTGCAACCGATTATCATTGAAACCATCATCGATCCGAAAATACGCGCCATAGTACACGACAGCGACGCCCATACCGTCGACATCATCTCCACCTTTCTCGGGCCTTTGGAACAACTGCTGGGACAGGCCTCTAACATACGCATCGGTCGACCCGAAGTTTCAGCCAATTATGGCCACTACCAGCGCCGTATGGACGCCATGCAATTTGCGCTTGAGAACGACGATGGCCGCCGCCTGCACCACTATGACAAGGCCGACATTATTCTGGTTGGAGTTTCACGCAGCGGTAAGACACCCACCAGCATTTTCCTGGCGCTGCAAGCGAACGTTTATGCCGCCAACTACCCGCTGACCGACGACGATTTTGAAGAAGCCAGAATGCCCAAGGCACTGGAGCCCTACCGTAACAAACTGTACGGCCTGAGCATCGATCCGAAACGGCTGAACCAGATCCGAGACGGCCGCAAAGCCGACAGCGACTACGCTTCGCTGCGCCAGTGTGAGGATGAGGTCCGTATGGCCGAAGCCCTGTTCCGGCGTTTCGGGATTCCCTTTATCGATACGACGCGGCTGTCGATTGAGGAAATCTCCACCCGAATCATCGTCGACAAAGGCCTGCGTGACCGGATCAGAACGGTCAATTAACGAACACTTCGGTATTCCTGGTCGGACGTCTGTGGCGAATAGACCTGTTGCCACAATTGCCCTTTCCGGGCGCGAAAAAAAGCCGCACAGCTGTAGAGGTAAAACATCCACAGTCGCTGAAACCGCTCATCGTAGCGGTCGGACAAATCGGGCCAGGCGGCATCGACTCTTTGTGCCCAGGCCATCAGCGTGCGGTCGTAATCCGGCCCGAAATTATGCCAATCTTCCAGCCGGAACAAACCCAGGCTGGCGTTGTTGATCTCACGCCGCGACGGCACTTTGCCATTGGGGAAAATGTATTTGTTGATAAAGGGCTCAGGGGCCGCAGTGTCGGCTTCTTCGCCTATGGTATGCAGCAGAAAAAGGCCATCTTCAGCCAGCAGTTGATGCGCCGTCTCAAAGAAAGTGCGGTGATTTTTGGCACCGACATGTTCAAACATGCCAACGGAGACAATACGGTCAAACCGACCTGACAAACTGCGGTAATCGGCCAGACGAATATCGACCGGCAGACCGGCGACTTTTTGCTGTGCCAGTACCTGCTGCTCCTGACTGACCGTCACTCCTACTACCTCAACCTGGTAGTGCCGGGCCAGATGTTCAGCCAGCCCACCCCAGCCACAACCGATGTCCAACACCGTCTGGCCGGGCTTCAAATCAAGTTTGCGACAAATAAGATCGATCTTGGCCTGCTGCGCCGCAGCCAGGTCGTTCGCCCCTGCCCAATAGCCACAGCTGTACATCATACTGTCGTCGAGCATGCGCCCAAACAGGTCATTGCCAATATCGTAATGCACTTTTCCGACCGTGAAGGCGCGACGGTCGGTCTGAAAATTAATCAGCTTGAACGCCAGACCCCGACAGGCATCCTTAACGCGCACCAGTGCTGGCATGCGTGTCTGCACTCCGGTTCTCAATAATCGGGTTACGAGCTCATCGACGCGGTAGCTATTCCACCAGCCGTCAACATAAGACTCTGCAAGCCCTACTGACCCATGGCGAAGCAAACGTCTATACAACCGGGGGTCGTATACCTGCAGATCCCAGGGGCGATCGCCCTGAACCCGGATATCCGCCTGATCCAACACACGTTTTATCCAGGCGGGTGGGTGCACATCCGGAAGTGCCAGCAGCGCTCGCTGAGTGCCGCTACCAACCCTCCGCCCGTCCGGTTGGGCGTTTTCTGTATTATCGCTTTTTTGAGCAATCTTAGTCGTCATAACCACCCCCCTTCTGAATCTGTTTTCAATGAGACAGAACAAACCAGCTATTCAGGGTAACCGTGCACTGCTGTGAGTACTCAAACGACTTATCACACTCCGGTGACACCAACTGTCTCCAACTATTCTGTTACTGATAGCTAAGCACTCCATGGCCAGAGTATCAACCCAGAATGCCTTAATCGGGTTTATTTAAAAATTCCAACGTAGCAGCATTACGTTCAGATTGCCGGAGCAGGCCTCAAATACCGCCCAGCACCCAGGCGAGTACCAGAGGAATCGACACAATACTCAGTGCATTGGAAAACATCACCATAGCAGCTACCTGTTCCGGCTGCTGATTATAGCGTTCAGCGACAAGATAGTTCAGAACGGCTGGAGGCAAGGCACCAAACAGAATTAACATGGCTTGCTGAACCGGTGACAGATCCAACATCAGCGTCAGCGGCCAGGCCACCATCAGGCCCAGTATGGGTGACGCAATTGCACTGATCACACCGATCCGCCAACCACTGAGGTCGAGATTGACCAGCCGAACGCCGAGCGCAAACAGCATCAGCGGAACCGCAATATCCCCCAATAACGCCAGCGACCGGATCAGCCAGTCGGGTAAATGCACACTGAAACCGGCAATCGCCAGCCCAACGGCTGCAGCAATGATCATGGGGTTTCTTAACACATGCAGTAGATGAGTCCGTGGATTAAGCAGCCAGGCGCCCACGGTAAAATGCAGGGTATTCTCAACAATGAACAGAATCACAGCCGCCGGCATGTATTCTTCACCAAAGGTAAAAAGCATTAACGGCAAGCCCGTATTGCCGCTGTTGCGAAACATCATCGGTGGTACAAAGGTTTTCCAGCTGACCCCAATGGCCCTGGCCAGATAATAAGCGCCGATACCAGGCAGCAGGGTCACGATGATCGCGCCCATGGCCAGCGGGGCATAATCACCCAAATCTACCGGACGCGAAGCAAAAACGCTGAGAATCAGGAAAGGCGTAAACACATCGATATTGATGCGATTGGCCGCTTCCATATTCGGAGCGTGTTTGCGCCCATACAGAAACCCGACCAGTACCACCAAAAAAATAGGCACCACAATGCCCGCTATACGCTCAACCATCGTACTCAACCCAATTCATTAAACAGGAACAGCCCACAAGGCGGCGCATGAGACTCAGTACTGCGCTTGCCGATTGGGCAACCGCCAGACCCAAAGCACCCACAAAACGGCAAAATTCAACTCGAACAGACGTTGCCACAAGCCGGGTAACCACTCGCGCTGCCAGGCGGCCAGCTGCAGAACCAGAAAGGCTAGCACCAGAGTCCCCTTCAGTACCCTCATGCCTTTGACGGAGGGCAACGGGACCAGTTTGACGCCTGATACAACAGCACCCGCGCTCAGCACCCAGATCACTGTGCTGTGAATCAGTTGGCTGCCACTGCCCGTCGCCGGGCAACCCAGATCGCAGGGAAACACCACACTGACGATGTAGCTAGCCGCAAAGGCAATGACGCCAAAACGCACCCAGGGGTCCATTTTGCCGGGTTCCAGCGCTTTGCGCGTGGCTTCCACGGCCCCCATCCAAAAGGCACCGACCAGTAAGAAGGCACCATTGGCGACCGACCGGTTAGGCATATCCAGAGCACCCAGTTCGCTAATGAACTGGGCGCTGCTATAACCAGGCACCTGAGAACCCAGTACCCACGGCAAGGTCACTAACAGAATGGCAGCCAACATAGACAACATCAGGGCTTTGTTGTTCACATAGTTTCCTTGTTTATAAGCCGGTCAACGAGGCGCAGAGCTTACCGGGACAGACCCGGGTCGTACAGGGCTCAAACAGATTTTGCTTTCTGGCCGAACTGCTGAATAATAGCGGCCCGTTTCACCCACTCACAACCGGGTTTTGCCTCTGCCATGTTAGCGCTGCTCTCATCCAGACTTTCCGGAATCGCCCTGCCGACCACCTTGCTGTGGCTTTTTCTCTGCCTGACTGCAACCGCCGCTGCAGATGGCGGAGTTCATGCCAGGCCAAGTGCTGACTGCCGGGTAAAAGGCCACCCCAAACGCCGTAGTTGAACCAGTGACTAACCAGTCACCACTCAAAAGATGGAGCGAAACTGTGCCCTTAGCGTTAATTCTAATTATTGGTATTTTCACCCTTGGCTATCTGGCCATCATTGCCGAACACACTTTAAAAATAGATAAGACCGCACCGGCTATCATGAGCGCGGTCCTGTGCTGGACGGTTTATATCCTGTTTGCAGGCGATCTTATCGCCATCGAAACCCTGCCCGCCTGGTTTTTGGAGGAGCACGCCAATCTTGACCAGGAAGCGCTGATTCATACCTGGGTCGGGGAACATCAGTTGCTGAGTTTCCTGGGAGAGATTGGCTCGATCCTGTTCTTCCTGCTCGGCGCCATGACCATCGTCGAATTTGTGGATGCCTACGGCGGCTTTGCCATTATTACCGACCGAATCAAAGCCACTTCCACTGTCACCTTGCTGTGGATGATTGCTGTGCTGGCATTTTTCATGTCGGCCGCGTTGGATAACCTGACCACCACCATTGTGATGATCTCCTTGATTCGCAAACTGATTGCCAGCCGACAGGAACGTCTGTTTTTCGCTGGCATGATTGTTGTGGCCGCCAACGCCGGAGGTGCCTGGTCCCCCATTGGCGACGTGACCACCACCATGCTTTGGATCGGTGGTCAAATTACCACTCTGGCGATTGTTAAATCGCTGTTTCTGCCATCGCTGATTTGCCTGCTGGTACCGATGCTCTACCTAACCTGGTCATTACGCGGCCAGACGATACACCCACCCCAGGCCATGCCCTACAAACAGGATGCCGACCAGGTGACCCGCCATCACCGAAACATTATTTTCACTGTAGGCATTCTGGGTTTGTTGTTTGTGCCTATCTTTAAAACCGTTACCCATCTGCCGCCTTTTATGGGCATGATGCTGAGCCTCTCGGTGTTGTGGGTTGTCAGTGAAATCATTCACCACCGTGCCGACTACGATGACGATACCGAGCTGCACATTACCCGCGTGCTGAAACGCATCGACACTCCAAGCGTACTGTTCTTTCTCGGTATTTTGCTGGCCGTATCGGCGCTGGAAGCCACTGGTTTGCTGGCTTCACTGGCCAGTACCCTGGATGAGTCGATCGGCAACATCAATGTCATCGTGTTTATGATCGGACTGATGTCTGCCATCATCGACAACGTCCCCCTGGTCGCTGCGACCATGGGCATGTATGACCTGTCGGTCTATCCGACCGATGCACCGATGTGGGAGTTTCTGGCCTATTCTGCCGGTACCGGTGGCAGCTGCCTGATCATCGGATCAGCAGCGGGCGTAGCCGCCATGGGCATGGAGCGCATCAGTTTTTTCTGGTATCTGAAACACATCGCCCCGCTGGCACTGATGGGTTATATCGGTGGCGCTGTCTTTTATCAGTGGGTGTACTAACTCACGTTCAAAAAAAAACCGAACGCCAGGCGTTCGGTTTTTTTGTGTCCGGATTATTCAAAGCATCCGAACAAAGCCAATCAATAGCTGACCTGACTTAACCATTCACTTCCTGGAAAGTGGCATGCATTTCCTTCGACGGTTCTGCCGATGCAACACTGCCAACATAGACAGCAATCGCAGAAAACAAGAAACCCGGAACAATTTCATATATATCGAAAATGCCACCGGTCAACTGTTTCCAAACCACAACGGTAATACCACCCACCAGAATACCGGCAATGCAACCTACCCGGTTCATGCGATTCCAGTACAGCGACAAAATAACCGCGGGGCCAAAGGCAGCACCGAACCCAGCCCAGGCATAAGACACCAGCGCCAACACCGAGCTGTCATCATCCAGCGCGAAGAACCAGGCCACAACGGCGATCAATACCACAGCACCACGACCAATCTTTATCAATGATGCCGGATCAGCATCCTTGTTGAAGATCGACTTGTAGAAATCTTCAGTCAGCGCCGATGAAGACACCAGCAACTGAGAATCAGCCGTAGACATAATCGCTGCCAGGATCGCTGCCAGCAGAATGCCTGCTACCAGAGGGTGGAATAAAGCCTGAACCAGACTGATAAAGACCGTCTCACCATCCGGCAAGCCGGTTTCGAAATAGCCAATGCCCGCAATACCCACCAACAAGGCACCGGCCATACCCAAAAACGTCCAGGTAACGGCGATGCGACGTGCACGCTTCACTTCATTGCGATCTTTAATGCCTTTGAAACGAGCCAGAATGTGCGGCTGTCCAAAGTAACCCAGACCCCAGGCCAGTGATGATATAATCGCGATCAGTCCCAGAGACGAGCCATCCGCATTGGTAAACATGCTGACCAGATTCGGATTTTTCGCTTCGAGTACTGCAGTGGGGCCATCACCGATAACCATCAATGCAAACACGGGAACAATGATCAGTGCGGCGGCCATCAGCAGACCTTGAACCAGATCGGTCCAGGAGACGGCCAGGTAGCCACCAAAGAGGGTATAGGAAACCACCATGATGGTGCCTATGGTCACCGCAATGGTGTAATCCCAACCAAATACCGTTTCGAACAACTTGCCACCGGCAACCAGACCGGAGCTGGTATAGAACAGGAAGAACAGCAAAATAAAGAAGGCAGAAATCGCGCGAATGGCGACCTTGTCTTCAAAACGATTGCTGAAATACTGAGGCAAGGTCAGGCTGTCTGATGCCGCTTGTGAATAAGCACGCAAACGTGGCGCGACGATCAGCCAGTTCAGGTAAGTACCTGCCAGCAAGCCTACCGCAATCCAGGCCTCACCCATGCCAGAGGCGTAAATGGCACCTGGCAGGCCGAGCAGCAACCAGCCAGACATATCGGAAGCGCCGGCCGACAGTGCAGAAGGCCAGGCACCCAACGAACGGCCGCCCAGAATGTAGTCAGATAAATCGGTGGTGCGGCGGTAGGCCCAAAGGCCAATCCACATCATCCCCGCGAGGTAAATAATAAAGGTCACACTGACCGCTAAGGTGTTGCTCATAATGTACTCCGAGTTCTAGTTGTTGTGATCGATTATGAAATCGAGCGCTCTCTCGCTCTGCTTCCTGACACCCGCGCCTTCCATTACATGGGGGAGTCGATCCGGCGTGCAGAAGAGGTATAGAAGGTAACTCCACACCCCCGGATCCAGTCAGGGCAGTTAGGTGTGGCTACGACATCAGCCACAGCCCGCCAGGTACAGAAAGTCGGGTTTCAACTTTCCGGCACCCGGTATCATTCTCCGGAATAAGCCGGTCGAACGATTCAGTTGCCTTGCTGGCAATGCCAGCGCGGCGGAATCCTCAGTCTTCACTTTCCAGTGACAGCAGGCTGGCATTGCCGCCGACAGCGGTGGTGTTGATGGTACGTACCCGCTCAGTAGCGAAGCGCTTGATGTAATTCGGCCCACCAGCTTTCGGACCAGTACCGGAGAGACCACGACCGCCAAATGGCTGTACACCCACTACCGCACCAATCTGATTACGGTTGACGTAGCAGTTGCCGACCCGGACCCGGGCCTCAATGTAAGCCGCCGTGGCTTCATTGCGGCTGTGAATGCCGAGCGTCAGGCCATAGCCAGTTTTATTGATATCTGCGATTACGTTATCCAAATCGCTAGCTTTAAACCGGTAGATGTGCAACACAGGACCAAATTGCTCCCGTCCCAGTTCATCGAGACCATCAATCTGAATCGCAACGGGTGGTATGAAATAACCGTGGCTGGTGTGTTCACTCAGTTTGGCTTCAGCCAACACCCGGTCTTTCTTGCGCCAGCCATCTACGTAGTCGGTCAGGCCGGTCAGTGCTTTCTGATCGATCACCGGACCGCAATCGGTTTGATAAAATTGCGGATTACCCATCTCGATGCGGCTCAGTGCACCGCCAATCAGTTCGATGATACGATCGGCGACATCGTCCTGAACGCAGAGTACGCGCAGTGCAGAACAACGCTGACCAGCGCTGGCAAAGGCCGAGCCCATAACGTCATCGACCACCTGCTCAGGCAACGCCGTCGAATCGACAATCATGGCGTTCTGACCACCGGTTTCGGCAATGAAGGTGGGCATGGCACCTGTACGTTCCGCCAGAGTGCGGTTGATCAACTGTGCGGTTTCGGTTGAGCCGGTAAAGGCAATGCCGACCAACCGCTCATCACTCAGCACCGCATTGCCGATGACCGGTCCGGAGCCTGGCAGGTACTGCAACACCTCACCCGGAATACCGGACTGGTGAAACAACTCAACGGTACGCCCGGCAATCAGCGAGGTACTTTCAGCCGGTTTAGCCAACACCGTGTTACCCGCTACAAGAGCGGCACAGATCTGGCCGGTAAAGATGGCCAGCGGAAAGTTCCAGGGACTGATGCACAGGAATACACCCCGGCCTGCGTAGTAATGCTCGTTGCTTTCACCGGTTGGACCGGGAAGCAGCGTCGGTTCATTCATATTTTCGCGAGCCTGTACCGCGTAGTAGCGGCAAAAATCAACGGCCTCGCGCACTTCATCGATGCTGTCCTGCAGCGACTTGCCTGCTTCGCGTGCGCACAGCGCCATCAGTTCAGCGGTGTTCTCTTCCAGCAAACCGGCCAGTTTATCGAGGCAGGCAGCACGCTTGATCGCTGGTGTTCGATTCCAGCCAAACCAGGCCTGATCGGCCGTCGCTAATGCCTGCTGCGCCATGTCGGCATCGGCGAAGTGTACCTGGCCCACTGCCTGGCGGGTGTCGTACGGGCTTTTGATTTCAATCACGTCGGAGGTTGCTATGGCGTTACCCGCCAACAAGGGTTTTTGTACCCATTGGGTGTCGTTCCAGGCATCAATGGTGTGCATCAGCGGTTCTCGTTCAAAGGCTACAGACAAGTTATATCCCTGGGAATTACGGCGGCTGTCGCCGTAGATTTCGGAGGGCAGCACTATTTTCGGGTTGCGGTACACGGCCCGGCTTTTAGCCAGTTCAACCGGAGAAGAGACCAGATCGCCAACCGGGGTTTCGGCATCGACCAGACGGTGTACAAATGAGGAGTTCGCACCGTTTTCCAGCAGCCGACGGACCAGATATGGCAGTAAATCCTTATGAGCACCCACCGGCGCGTAGATGCGCACCCGGTGCTTGTCTTCACTGAGCAAGGTGTCGTACAGCGCATCGCCCATGCCGTGCAGACGCTGGTATTCGAAGTCACGCTCCGGCCGTTGGCGCGAAAACTCAGCGATAACGGCGACGGTGTGAGCGTTGTGAGTTGCGAACTGGGGGTAAATATAGCCGTCAGCCTCGGCACTCATCAGATAGCGGGCGCAAGTAATGTAGGAAACATCGGTGTTTTCCTTGCGCGTAAACACCGGGTAGTCCGCCAGACCCAACACCTGAGCGTGTTTGATTTCTGTATCCCAATAAGCCCCTTTGACCAGACGTACCGGGATCATGTCACCCTGTACTTTGGCCAGAGCAGTCAGGTAGCCCAGCACAGCCAAAGCCCGCTTGGAATAGGCCTGAATAACCAGACCAAAATTACCCCAGCCTTTGGCCGCATCGCTGTGGTAAACCTGTTCAAACAATCGCAGTGACAGTTCCAGACGATCAGCTTCTTCAGCATCGATGGTAATGCCCACGCCCAGGCTGCGCGCTTCACCAACCAGATCCGTAACACGCTCGGCCAGTTCAGTCATCACCCATTCCTGATGCGATTCTTCATAGCGCGGGTGCAAGGCTGACAGCTTGATGGAAATAGTCGGTTTGGGGGCATCATCACCCCATTCATCCATACGCGCTCCAAGCGTCTGAACGGCATTGCGGTAGGACTGGAAATAGCGTTCGGCATCCGGATCGGTAAACGCCGCTTCGCCCAGCATGTCGAAGGAATAGGTGTAGCCCTTCTTGCGATAGGACTTGCCGTTTTTGATGGCTTCTTTAATGGTGCGCCCAAGCACGAACTGCTTGCCCATTATGCGCATGGCCTGGTTCATTGCAGCACGAATAACCGGTTCACCAGCGCGGTTAATCAGTTTTGACAGCAAGTTCGCCGGCGACGTTTCACGGCTTTCGAGCGAGGTAACCCGGCCGGTCAGCATCAACCCCCAGGTCGAGGCATTGACCAACAGCGAATCCGACTTGCCCATGTGATGTTTCCAGTCCGCCACCGACAGTTTGTCGCGGATCAGATCGTCGGCTGTTTCCGGGTCCGGCACGCGCATCAACGCTTCAGCCAGACACATCAGGATCACACCTTCTTCGTTGTCCAGACTGTATTGTTGCAACAACTTATCGACAGCATGGGTGACATCACCCTGGCTACGTACCCGTTCTACAATGCGCCGCGCGGTGGCTTCAATCGCTTTGGTACTGTCTGCACCCGGCTCGGCGATCTCTACCAGTTGCGCCATGTACTCGTCTTCATCGACGGCGTACTGATCTACGATGAACTGGAACCACTGCTGCGGTGCCAGATCCCGGTATTCCCCTGCTACTACCCGAGCGGCGTCAAACTGAGTCATCACCATCCTGCCTGAACCATCTATTGGAGTTATTCAGACACAGTAGCCGAGTCAGGCTGGTCAGCGATTGTCAAAAACGGGGCTTTTTTTGTTAAATAATCCGTAAATGAGGGAATGACGCAGGACAATAAAAGACGTGGGACATGAAAAGACGCGAAACACTAAGGGACGCAAAACATTAAAAGACGCGACACATATAAGACGTCCAACCCGCTAAACACCGAGGCTCCGGCGTCTTTTCGTGTTTCGCGTCTTTCCATGTCCTACGTCAGTTAACGTTACTCTTACGGACCTGCCCCGGGGAATGGCCGGTGCGGTTTTTTACGGCGTGAGTGAGTGCACTCTGGTTGCTGAAGCCGGTTTCCAGGGCGATGTCGGCAATGGAATGGGATGAACAGCGCAATAGCCAGATCGCCTGGTCGAGACGCATTTTCATGACGTACTGATAGGGTGTCATCCCGGTAACCTGGCGAAACCGCAAGTGAAACTGGCTGATGCTCATATGACACAGGTTGGCCATGTCGGTTACCGACACCTTGTCTTGCAACCGCTGGCGGATCATCTGGTCGATTCTCGACAAATCGAATCGACCCAGCGATTCCTGGCCCGGCACAGCGCGGCCAGTCAGGCGTTGATAGAGGCTATGCAGAAGCAATGCACTGACATGTTGCTGCATATGCGGGTCGTGGCCGAACTGATCGATCTCCCGGGCCATGGCGGTCAGCAGGCTGGCGAACTGGGCATCCAGTTGGAAGTAATGGGGCTTGTCGAACAGGCGGCACAGCATTTCATGGTCGATGCTGCTATCGATAGATGCATCCGCTGAAAAATCCAGCACCACCATGCGGTTATCACCCAGGCCCTGAAAGGCATGGTCGCTCTGGGTGGGAACCAGGCAGCCATTGCCGAGGCACAGCTGATCGCCGCCCTCGCCTTCGAGTTCAAAGGCCGCATTACCCTCAAATCCGAGCACGACCTGATGGTGACTGTGGTGGTGTCGGTCACCCGTTTGAGGCATTTGCTCCAAACGACTCAATCCTCCTAACCACATAGCACACTCCCATAGGTGTTGAACAGATACCGGCGATAAACCGGCATCAACGTTAGCCTCATACCATACGCCCTGCCACCAGACTCGCCAAGCGATCAGATCTATTTAGGCAAGCCGTTAGGTAATCCACCCCTGCCAGCCTGCCCCAACAAAGTGCGAAAACACGCCCCAAAGGCGGCAATTGCACCGAGATACGGCGTTATTGGCCAACAAGACGCCGTAAAGCGCTGATTTTAAAGGCACAGCCCTTGCAATAACAAGCAAACACCCTGTACCAGCCCAATAAGTAGGATCCCACCTTGCGCGTATGAACATTCTTGTTATTGACCAGCAACTCGAACGCGCCCAAATTCTGGAGACCGCGCTCACGGCACTCGGCTACGCCGTAGTGATTCGCTCGCCGGACGAGCATCGCATCTATCAGTTGGTCGAATCTTTTCAACCCGACGTGGTGATCGTTGACGCCCAGTCTCCCGACCGGGACATGCTTGAAGATGTAGCACTCACGTCCGACCGGACCCCGCGACCGATCATTTTCTTTGCCGAAGACGATGATGACACCGTTATTCGCGATGCCATCGCTGCCGGGGTCAGCGCCTACATTGTCGATGGCCTTCAGGCCAGTCGGGTCAACACCATTATCAAGGTTGCCATCTCCCGGTTTGAGGCGTTTCAGGCCCTGCGCGGCGAGCTGCGCAAAACCCGCGACGAGTTGGCCGAACGCAAGGTCATTGACCGGGCCAAGGGCTTGCTGATGAAGCACCGCCAGTGCGACGAGGCCGCCGCCTTTGGTGCCATGCGCAAAATGGCGATGAACAAAAACGTGTGCCTGGTCGACATCGCCCAGGACGTACTGATGCTGTTTGATGAGTAACCCAACACCGCACCACCAAGATTCCTATTCAGCCGATCCGACCGCTGGTGATGGTTCTGCGCCTGATCGGGTGTGCCCTGCCTGCAACACAGACGCAGCTGGGGCCGGCCTTGAAAGCCGTAATAGAGGAGCGTCATCGGTTAGACCAGCCCAGGCTGGTGTTTGGTACGGTGTTTCCCATGTCGATGCACACCGTGGGAAAATGTTTTCAAAAAGATGACACCGGTACTCGACAGTGAAAATTCAACCGATTCAGAGACTTAGAAAGCTGCTGTAAAAAATGCCTCCCACCGGCTGATTTTTTCTTTTAAAACCCTCTTTTCAGCCCCTGCTGTCCTCTGTATTATGCGCGACCCGCTGACCACTGAGCCTTTGGCAAACGGTTGTCAAAGCGCTGACGGGAGACCTGTATGAGTAAAGCAGCGTCGGCACCGGAGCCTAACCGGCACAATCCGGTTGCCAAGTTCAATCCGCATCGTGGCGAGGCTTTTAACGATCGTAAAAAGTCGGCCAAACGCGGATACCACAAGCACCGCCCAGACTGGGCATAACATCAACCCACTTTATCCAAAGCGATACCGGGAGCCCCATCATGATCCGTTTCACAGTCGATACCGTTCGTGTTCTCATTCACGTCAGCCCGCGCGGCGTGTTTGAGGACCTGTCTGACTGGGATCAGGAGGTCGTAGGCTCATATTCAGTGGATGTGTCCGCCAAGCTGGACAAGGAAAGCTGGGCCGACGCGGCACTCGATGCCTTTCACGGCTCTATTGCGGTAGATGATGAAGACGCCCTCGATTTTCTGGTTGAAGACAGCCAGGGCAGTTTGTTGATCGGCTCTCAGGGTCATCTGCATGCGTCTCTGATGGACGAAGCAGAACTGGTTTAAATCACTCCGAGCAAGCACGGCGCACCTCTAAAGAGTGCGCCGGATTTACCCCTGCCTCACGTTCGATTAGTGGCCATGGTCCGCGTCGGCTACCGGTGATGCCTCTGCGGGGTCGGCGTAAATCCGTCCATGGAGCCTAGACCGCAGCATCCATGCTGCGGACTCCCCCGCACAGGCATCACCGGCACCCACCGCTTGCATTGTGCAAACCCCTAAAACTTAAATTAAAAACCAAGCCTAATCACTCATTGTGCTCCACGCGCATTACCAAACTACTAAACTTTTTCCTACTTATAGCCTTCTTAATTTAGTCCCAAGATCTGGACCTAATTGTGCCGCAATGGTGCGACTGCTGAGTTAACAGTCCACAAATAGCGCATAAAACCCTTTGCTATCGACATAATCCCCTCCCGCACGACAAGTCCACAACCCGCAATATAGAGCCTTCTCTCTGCCATTTTTTAACCTTGGCACGTTAATCGCTACAACTAAATTACAGTAATCGTCTTTGCACCGGACATAACCGACGAGCACAGGACGACTACCCCCCAGATTACTTGGCAACGGTGCCCTGTTCGCAAACTGCGGACTCGGCGCCGTTTTTTTTGCACGCCATTCAGCCACGCCGACTCAGGCAGACTGAGAGCATTGGGAAACTCTATGGAGACACTAACCATGACCTTCGCCGACCTTTCAATACCGCTACGCCAATCCATCACCCGGGCACTGGCGGGTATTATTCTGTGTTCAACACTGGGCGTTGCCCAGGCTGATCTTGGCTGGCCGGAAAAAGAAGCCCTGACCATTGGCTTTATCAAATTGACCGATATGGCCCCGCTGGCCATTGCTTATGAGAAAGGGTATTTCGAAGACGAGAGGCTGTATGTCACGCTCGAAGCCCAGGCCAACTGGAAAGTATTGCTCGACGGCGTTATTACCGGTGAACTGGATGGCGCTCACATGCTGGCGGGGCAGCCGTTGGCGGCAACACTGGGCTATGGCACCCAGGCGAACATCATTACCCCTTTTTCGATGGATCTTAACGGCAACGGCATCACTGTCTCCAACGATGTGTGGGCGAGTATGAAAGAACACATCCCGCACGAAGACGGTAAGCCAGTTCACCCAATCAGCGCAGAAGCCTTGCAACCGGTGGTAAATGAATACCGGAACCGTGGCGAGGCCTTCAAGATGGGCATGGTGTTCCCGGTCTCGACCCACAACTATGAAATTCGCTACTGGCTTGCTGCCGGTGGGCTTCATCCTGGTTATTACGATCCCGCCGGTGGTGACACCTCCGGTCTGGTCGACGCCGACGTACAGCTCAGCGTAACACCACCACCGCAAATGCCTTCAACACTGGAAGCGGGCACGATCAAGGGATACAGCGTTGGTGAACCCTGGAACCAGCAAGCCGTGTTCAAAGGCATTGGTGTGCCGGTTATTACCGATTATGAGATTTGGAAAAACAATCCGGAAAAGGTTTTTGGCATCACCGAAGAATTTGCCGAGGAATACCCAAACACGACGGTGCGTATGGTGCGTGCATTAATCCGCGCCGCCTACTGGCTGGACGAAGACAACAACGCTAACCGTGAAGAAGCCGTTCGAATTCTGTCTCAGCCCAAGTACGTCGGTGCGGATGAAGAAGTCATTGCCAACTCCATGACCGGCACCTTTGAATACGAACGGGGCGATGTTCGCTCCGTGCCCGACTTCAATGTCTTTTTCCGCTTCAACGCTACCTACCCCTACTATTCCGATGCCATCTGGTACCTGACCCAAATGCGTCGCTGGGGTCAGATTGAAGAAGAAAAAACCGATGACTGGTATTTAGACATGGCCGCCCGGGTGTATCGCCCCGATCTGTATCAGACAGCCGCCGCTAGCCTGATTGAAGAAGGGCTATTCAGTGCCGATCAGTTCCCCGCCTTTGCCAGCGAAACCGGCTTCAAACCGGAGCAAGAGGAATTCATCGACGGTATTCCCTACAACGGCCGCGAGCCCAATGCCTACCTGAGCCGTTTTCCGATTGGCCTGCAAGGTAGCAACGAGTAATCGTCCGGGGTGCGGTGTCATCCGCACTGGACCAACGCACCCCACTAACAGGACAGGAGACCGACATGACAGCACAGACCTTCACTCACCCCTGGCGCAAACTCAAGCTTACACTGAGCACCCGCCTGGCCGATTTCAACCCGGTGCAGTGGCTGACATCACTGCTGTTGCCCGCGATCGGCATCGCGATTTTTCTGATGCTGTGGCACCTTGGTGCCGGGCAGATCAATACCTCACTGGGTACCTTCCCGGGCCCGGGCGATGTGGTTGAACAGAGCCAGTCTTTATGGGAAGGCCATCAGGCTGAGCGAGCCAAGGAAAGTGCGTTTTACCAGCGCCAGGAAGAACGCAATGCGGCGCGTGTGGCAGACGACCCAAGCTACAGCCCGACCGTTCACAGCTACCCGGGCAAAGCGACGTTTATCGACCAGATTTTTACCAGTCTGTTCACCGTTCTGGCTGGTTTTCTGGTGGCCAGTGTCATCGCGATTCCCTGCGGTATTTTGATTGGCCTGTCGCGCTCAACCTACCAGGCGGTGAATCCGATTATCCAGATTTTCAAACCGGTCTCGCCACTGGCCTGGCTGCCGCTGGTGACCATGGTGGTCAGTGCGATCTATGTATCGGACGACCCGATGTTTGAAAAATCTTTCATCACGTCACTGTTCACAGTCACCCTGTGTTCGCTGTGGCCAACGCTGATTAATACCGCCGTTGGCGTGGCCAATATTGATCGCGACTTGCTGAACGTCAGCAAGGTATTGCGGCTGCCCACCCTGACCCACATTCGCAAAATCGTCATTCCATCGGCCATTCCGATGATGTTTACCGGTTTGCGCGTCTCACTGGGCATCGCCTGGATGGTGCTGATTGCCGCTGAAATGCTGGCGCAGAACCCAGGGTTGGGAAAATTCGTCTGGGATGAATTCCAGAACGGCAGTTCCGATTCACTTGGTCGCATAATGGTAGCGGTACTGGCCATTGGTTTAATCGGCTATGCACTGGATCGGGTCATGCTGTTGATGCAGCAAGCCGTTAGTTGGGACAAAACCAGTGAACAACGCTGACCAACACAACGACACACCAAGTACTGAACCCTTTTATGCGCCAGGAGATCTATCATGACTCAGACACACCTCGAACTGACTGGCGTTGGCATTGACTTCCCAACGCCCAAAGGCCCCTTCACCGCCTTGCACAACGTGAACCTGAAGGTTCGCGACGGTGAATTCGTCTCTCTGATCGGGCATTCCGGTTGTGGCAAAAGTACCGTACTCAACATTGTTGCAGGCTTGCACCAGGCAACGCGCGGCGGTGTTTTACTAAACGGAAAAGAAGTGGACGAACCCGGCCCGGAACGGGCTGTAGTGTTTCAAAACCACAGCCTTCTGCCCTGGTTAACCGCCTGGGAAAACGTTGAACTGGCGGTAAAACGCGTGTTTGGCAAAACCAAAAGCCGGGCTGAAATGAAAGACTGGATTACCCACAACCTGGAACTGGTGCACATGGCTCATGCCATGCACAAACGCCCCGGTGAGATTTCCGGTGGTATGAAGCAACGGGTCGGCATTGCCCGGGCACTGGCCATGCAGCCGAGTGTTTTGTTACTGGATGAACCCTTTGGCGCACTGGACGCCCTGACGCGTGCGCACCTGCAGGATTCACTGATGGAGATTCAGGCGCAGCTGGGAACAACGGTGCTTATGATCACCCACGATGTCGATGAAGCCGTGCTGTTATCCGACCGCATCGTGATGATGACCAATGGCCCCTCGGCTACCGTCGGTCAGATTTTGGAGGTTGATCTGGAGCGACCGCGCAATCGTCTGACACTGGCCGACGATGTGCATTACAACCATCTGCGCTCTGAAGTGCTGACGTTTCTGTACGAAAAACAGCTCAAAGTCGAGCCTATTTCGGCTCGAGCCAAGGCCTCTACTCAGGCAAAAAATAATACCGAGGTTGCCTGATACCCTCCTGAAACAGGGTACGCTGCGTACCCTGTTTATTGATCTTTTTTATAACAACACTTCAAAAAAACCAGAACAAATAGGTCGCCGTTCCGTGATATTTTGTTATTTCATTACAGTTCAGTGGCCTGTCAACTGGCCTGGGAAAGGCTTTCGGAAATTGGCCGTTACTGAGCAACAAAGCTGACTACACGGGCAGGCCGCAAGGCATGGCCACCATTGGAGAAGCCGCTAAAGGGATGGTAGCGTAAAGACCTTAACGCACTCCTCAGGATCCCATCGCCCCATGGCGTACCACAGTTATTTACACCTTGTATCAAGCTATCAACAGGATCGCACGGCCATCAATGGCCTGATCGAATCGATTGTCTCCAGCCTGGACCGGATCAGCCTGCTTACCGACCCCAAGGCACAAAAAGAAGAAGTCGCTCACCTGAGCCGGGCCTACCCGTTCATCGAAATGCTGTACAGCCTGGACGCCAGCGGCTGCCAGCTACTGCCTTCAGCCTACGGCCAGGGCATTACCGAGCCAACAAGACGCACCCTCGGGCAACATAGTGATCGCAGCCACCGGCCGTATTTTCAGGCCGCTCATCGAAACCCCGGTGCCATCACCGTCTCTGAACCTTATTTGTCGAGTGCAACGCACCGGCTGGCTATTTCGGCCGTACTGCGCTTTAACCGCAGCGACGGTGACGCAAACCCTTCTGAAACACCCGGGTACCTGGTGCTTAATCTAAACCTGCAGGCGCTGATCGCCTATCTGAACAACGATCAGTTGCGTTATCGTTTTCACCCGGCCTTTCGGGCCGTCTACGCACTGATCGGGTCGGTATTGATCGCGGTATCCGGTCTGTTGCTCTGGGCATCGCTGGAATCACTGCTGGGCACTCTATTAACCCCCAGTCACATCGCGACCGACTCCTTCGGTGTCGTCATTCTCATTACGCTGAGCCTGGCGATTTTTGACCTTGGCAAAACCATCATCGAAGAAGAAGTCTTTGTACACAAAGACATCCACCACCATGGCTCGACGGAAAGAACCATAACCCGCTTCATGTCTGCTATTCTGATAGCGATCTCGATCGAGGCGTTATTGCTGATGTTCAAATCACTGCTGGGTGAGAGCAATCAACTGATCCAGGCGGTGTATATGATGTTGTCGGCCGTGGCCCTATTGATAGGGCTCGGTATTTACCTGAAACTGAGTCGGCCCGAAGGTAGCAATGGCAGTTAACTGAGTCACCCCGCTACTGGAGTTCGGGTCTAACCGGTGGCACTAGTCCGCACCGACCGCCGGGGTCACTCCTGTGGGGTCGGCGTGAATCCATCCATGGAGCCTAGACCGCAGCATCCCTGCTGCGGACTACCCCACAGGAGTAACCCCGGCAATCGCTGCTCGCGCTTTTGGCGAACTCCAAAACCAAAATACAAAACAACCTGACAGGGTGCCATGAAACAGCTCGAATTTTTCGACATACCCAGCCCCTGCATCGGCGTTTGTGAATCCGGTGCCAGGGGCTATTGTCGCGGTTGTTTTCGTTCCCGGGCCGAACGGCAGTATTGGTTTCAGGCTGACGATGAAGCCAAGCGTTTGATTATTCGTGCCTGCCAGGTACGCAAGCTTCGTTTCGAGCGAGCCAAATCCAGCCTGACATCTGAACCATCACCACCGCAAGAAGCCCTCTTTCCCAATCTCGACGAAGATTTTGGCAGTAATTCCGAACGCTAAATTCAGAGTTCACAACTCAAGTTTCGGAGTTCGCCATGGAGACGAGCGCCGACTGCCGGGGGTTGCCCCGGTAGTCGGTGCGGACCAATGCCACTGAATTTCCCCGAACTCCGGAACTCGACGTCCAAATAAAGCCGTGCAGGTCGGTGAGCCATGCACTACTTTCTGTCGTATCGCCGTGCCAATCCTTCGGAGGCCGTCATGTCACTCGATCATCTGTCTACAGAACTGGTGGATCTGCGTTGTCCTTATTGCGACGCCAGTATTCATCTCATCGTCGACCCGACGGAAGACAGTCAGGAATACACCGAAGACTGTGAAGTCTGCTGCCAGCCGATGGTGGTTTTCACCGAGGGCGACAACATTGTGCGCCTGGCGCGCGAAGACGAGTAGTTCTCCCGGCATTATGCCCCAACACAGAACACCTCCCCCTCTGCCTGGCCCTTCTTGGTGCAAAAACAGGCGGCTTTCAGGATGATTTCTGACTAACCCCCTGATTTTAAGAGGTTTTTTCAAAGTGTCGGAAGTTGGCACGCCCTTCGCTATATAGAACTTAGTCATCACAGATCAGAGTCTGGCTTGCCAGTGCTCTGAAATGAGGTGGCCTTACACTGTGATTTGCGTATCGAGCATTGGCGCTCTTGGGGAAACCCAAGAGCGTCTTTTTTTTGCCTGGCCGAAACCGGCTGGTACTGGCGAGGGGCCATATGAACCAGGGGCGTTTACTGATCATCGGGCATGGTATGGCCGCGACCCGGCTGCTGCAAAAGCTGGTCGAGCGTGGCTATGAGGGCTCCTTGACCGTCATCGGAGCAGAAGGTGGCGTGGGTTACAACCGTATCCAACTAACCCCCTGGCTGGCCGGTGAAGTCAGCGAGGCCAGTATGGATCTGGTCTCCGATACCTGGTACCGGGAACACCGGATTTACCGAGTCAAGCAGGATGCCGTTGCATCTCTGGATCCGGCTGGCCAGGTCACTTTGAAATCCGGCCGCACCCTGCCCTTCGATACAGCGGTACTGGCGACGGGTGCCGTACCCCGGTTTCCCGACCTGCCCTTTGCGCCTCAGCCCACCATTCGCGCGTTTCGCAACAAAGCCGATGGGCATTGGCTGAAAGCTTTGCCAGAAAACCAGTCCGTGGTGGTGGTTGGCGGTGGCCTCCTTGGTCTGGAAGCGGCCTGGGGCCTGCGTGCCCTGGGGCATAACGTCAGTCTGGTGCACCGCAACAGCCACCTGATGAACCGGCAGCTGTCAGCACCCACGGCGGCGTATCTCGCCCGGGCTGCCAGGCAGGCGGGTATTCAACTGCATCTGTCCAACGAACTGAGTCACATTAATGCCGACCCGGTACTGACATCCGTTCAGTTGAGCGGCGGCGAAACACTGAGTGCCGATGTGCTGATCGCCGCTGCCGGTATCGCACCGCATCGTCAGCTCGCCGAAGACGCGGGCCTGGCGGTAAACCGGGGCATTCTAATCAACGATCAAATGCGCACCAGCCACCCGCGCATTTTCGCACTGGGCGAATGCGCGGAATTCAATGGTGAGACCTTTGGTCTGGTCGCACCGGCTTACCAGCAGGCCGAGGTACTGGCTTCCGTGCTCTGTGCTGAACCCGCGCACTGGGCTCCGCAGCAAAGTACTACTCGTTTAAAAATTTCCGGTCTCGATGTGGTCTCACACGGGCGTATCGACCACCCCGACGCACGACATCTCACCCTGGATGCACCGGGCCTCAACCAGTGTCGGCGGCTGCATTTTCTGCACGACCGGCTGATCGGTACCGAGATGATCGGTATCCGCACCCATCTTGAGCTTTATCAAAGCCTGATTGACCAACAGACCCCCATCAACGATGCCCGCGCCGTGATGCTGGGCTCTGTCAGGGCGGCCTAGGAGAACACTATGACCCTACACTCGACGAACACAGTGACACAGACTCCGCGCCAGCTGATCATTATCGGCAATGGCATGGTCGGTCATCATACTGCCATGAGCTTCCTGGAATCCACCGGTGATGCGAAAGACTGGGCGATACACATTATCGGCGAAGAACCCTACAGCGCTTACGACCGGGTGCATTTATCGGAATATTTTCAGGGCAAAACCCACGCCGATCTGGCGCTGGGAACGAGCGAGCAATACCAACGCCTTGGCATACACACCCATCTGGGCGTGGCCGCACAATGCATCGATCGCGATGCCAAAACCGTGACCCTGGCTGACGAGTCGGTGCTGCCTTACGACGCTTTGATTCTGGCCACCGGCTCCTACCCTTTCGTACCCCCGATTCCCGGGCACGATCTGCCTTCCTGTCTGGTTTACCGGACTCTGGATGACCTTGATTCAATTCGCAATGCAGCCAGCGATGGCAGTGTCGGCGTTGTCATCGGCGGCGGCTTGCTTGGCCTTGAAGCCGCTAATGCCCTTAAATCACTCGGACTCGAGACTCATGTCATTGAGTTCGCGCCACAACTGATGCCGGTGCAGCTCGATAGCGACGCCGGCACCCTGCTGCGCAATAAAATTCAGGCGCTGGGTGTTCAGGCCCACGTCAATACCGCGACGAAATCCATTACCACCGACGACCAGGGTCGTACCGTTCTGACCTTTGCCGAGGGCGACCCTCTGGTCACTGACGTGGTGGTTTTTTCCGCTGGTATTCGCCCTCAGGATACGCTGGCGCGAGACGCTGGTCTGACGCTCGGTGAGCGTGGTGGTGTTGCCATCAACAACCAGTGTCAGACCTCCGACCCGGCCATTTACGCGGTCGGCGAAGTTGCCTTATGGAACAACGCCATCTTCGGTCTGGTAGCACCCGGTTACCGTATGGCCGAAACCGCCGCGGCCCACCTGGCCGGTGGCGAAGCTTCGTTCACCGGGGCTGATATGAGTACCAAACTGAAGCTGCTCGGGGTGGATGTCGGTGCCATTGGGGATGCTCATGCCCGCAGTGCCGGTGCCCTGACCTATCGCTACAGCAACGAGCGTTCTGGTGTTTATCGCAAGCTGGTCACCAGTGCCGATGGCACTCGCCTGCTCGGTGCCATTCTGGTCGGCGACAACAGCCTGTACGACACCTTGCTGCAGTACTACCTGAACGACATTACCCTGCCGAAAGAACCGGACAGCCTGATTCTACCAAGCAGCGAAGGCGCGCCCCAGCTGGGTGTCGATGCGCTGCCGGATACTGCCACTCTGTGTTCCTGCCTCAACGTCACCAAAGGCGACGTCATCGGCGCCATCGATGATGGCTGTTGTTCGCTGGGTGAGGTAAAAACCGAAACCCGGGCCAGCAGCGGCTGCGGTGGTTGCGCCGCCATGCTGAAACAGGTGGTCGACGCGACACTGGAAGCACGCGGTGTCGAAGTCGATCATTCGTTGTGTGAACACTTCCGCTACACCCGCCAGGAATTGTTCTATCTGGTGCAGGTCGGACAGATCAAAACCTTTGATGCCCTGATTCATGAGCATGGCCAGGGCCTCGGATGCGACATTTGCAAACCCACCGTGGCCTCCATTCTCGCCAGTTGCTGGAATGAAGGCGTGCTGGAACCGGCCCATGTCAAATTGCAGGACACCAACGACACCTTTCTGGCCAACATGCAAAAAGACGGTACTTACTCAGTGGTACCGCGCATCGCTGGCGGTGAAATCACCGCCGATAAACTGATTGTGATCGGCGAAGTCGCCAAAGAATACGACCTGTACACCAAGATCACCGGCGGCCAGCGCGTCGATTTGTTCGGTGCCCAGTTGCACCAGTTACCCGCTATCTGGAAACGGCTGATCGACGCCGGATTTGAAACCGGCCAGGCCTATGGCAAGTCGGTACGCACAGTGAAATCCTGCGTCGGCAGCACCTGGTGCCGTTATGGCCAGCAGGACAGCGTCGGTATGGCCATTTTATTGGAGAACCGTTACAAGGGCCTGCGCGCGCCGCACAAGCTGAAATTCGCGGTCTCCGGCTGCACCCGCGAATGCGCTGAGGCGCAGAGCAAGGACATCGGTGTTATAGCCACCGAGCACGGCTGGAACCTGTACGTCTGCGGTAACGGCGGTATGAAACCGCGCCATGCCGATCTGTTTGCGACCGATCTCGACGACGTCACCCTGATCAAAACCATCGACCGGCTGCTGATGTTCTACATCAAAACCGCCGACCGTTTGCAACGCACCGCCCGCTGGATGGAAAACCTGGAAGGCGGTCTCGACTACCTGAAAGACGTCATCCTCAACGACTCATTGCAACTGAATGATGACCTGGAACACCAGATGGCACGCATCGTTGAATCTTACGAGTGCGAGTGGAAGGCTGTGCTCGACGACCCGGAAAAACTGAAACGCTTCCGCACCTTCGTCAACAACGACAGTGCCGACAGCAACGTGGTGTTTGTTAAGGAACGCGAGCAGATTCGCCCGGCCCGGGACGACGAAAAAGCCAAGTTGATTGCGACCGCCTGAGGAAACCGACATGACCGCCAATGCCCAACCACATATAACCGACCAATCGCAGAAATCCAGCCCCTGGGTTCACATTTGCCAGGTCGATGATCTGGTGCCCGATTCAGGAGTGGCCGCACTGGTACTCGGCCAACAGATTGCGCTGTTTTTTCTGAGTGAAACACAGCAAGTCTATGCGATCGCCAACCAGGATCCGGCCAGTGGTGCCAGCGTGATGGCACGGGGTATTCTCGGTGACCTTAACGGAGAAACCGTGGTCGCCGCACCGTTGTACAAACATCATTTCTCGCTGAAAACCGGTCGCTGCCTGGAAAACGAGGACTGGCAAGTCCGGGTCTGGCCAGCGCGCATTGTCGATGGCCAGGTCGAGATTGAGTGGGTATGACCGATCGGAGTCTGCACACCACCTGCGCTTATTGCGGCGTTGGCTGTGGGGTGGAAATACCCCGGGCCGGGGACCGCGATATTCAGGTCAGCGGGCTGGCCAACCACCCGGCCAACCTGGGCCGACTCTGCGTTAAGGGAACTCATCTGGGTGAAGTCCTGCCTTTGCAGCAGCGCCTGCTACGGCCCCAGTTGGCCGGGAAAACCGTCAGTTGGGACACCGCTCTCGACTTTATCAGCCAGAAAATTGACCGGGCCCGCACCGATTTCGGATCGGACAGCCTGGGGTTCTATCTCTCCGGGCAATTACTGACTGAAGATTATTACGTTGCCAACAAACTCGCCAAAGGCTTTCTCGGCACGGCGAATCTGGATACCAATTCGCGGCTGTGCATGTCGTCGGCCGTTGCTGCCTATCAGCAATCGCTGGGCGAAGATGCGGTTCCCGGTTGTTATGAAGACCTGGAACAGGCTGACCTGGTGATTCTGGTTGGCTCCAACCTCGCCTGGGCACACCCGGTGCTGTTTCAGCGCTTGCAGGCGGCGCGCAAAACCCGGCCGCAAATGCGCCTGGTGGTGATCGACCCGCGTGCGACCGATACCAGCCGTGCCGCCGATCTGCATTTGCCGCTCAAACCCGGTACCGATGGCCGTTTATTCAATGGCGCCCTGGCCTGGCTGGCCGACCAGAACGCTCTGGATGCTGAATTCATCAAACAGCACACTGAACAATTTGACGAAACCCTGGCCGCTGCCCGCCAGCATGCGGTTTCAAACTGGGCGGCCCTGGCTGACGATTGCGACCTGTCACTGGCCGACCTGCTGCAATTTTTTGACTGGCTGAAGGACACACCCAGAACCGTCACCGCCTGGTCTATGGGGATTAACCAGAGCCGCTCTGGTGTCGCCAAAAGTCAGGCGATCATTAACCTGCATTTGGCAACCGGTCGCATCGGTAAGGTCGGTGCCACGCCCTTCTCCATCACCGGCCAGCCCAATGCTATGGGAGGCCGTGAAGTCGGTGGCCTGGCCAATCAACTGGCCAGTCACCGCGGGTTCACGCAGGCCGATTGTGACGCCGTTGCCCGGTTCTGGGAGGCCCCCAACATGGCTCGTACACCGGGCCTGAAAGCGGTGGATCTGTTTAAAGCGGCTGCCCGGGGTGAGATCAAAGTGCTTTGGATCATGGCCACCAACCCACTGGCCAGCCTGCCCGATGCCAACCGGGTACGGGAAGCGCTGGCCCGGGTAGAGACCGTCATCGTCTCCGATGTCGTGACCGACAACGACACCCTGGCTTATGCCGATCTGGTATTGCCGGCACTCGCCTGGGGCGAAAAAGACGGCACCGTCACCAACTCCGAACGCTGCCTGTCACGTCAGCGTGGTTTTCTACTGCCTCCCGGTGAAGCGCGCCCCGATTGGTGGGCGCTGACCCAGGTAGGTCAACGGCTAGGTTTCAGGGCCGCCTTTGATTACGACTCTGCCGCAGACATCTTCGTTGAACATGCGGCGCTCAGCGCCTTTGAACCGGCCCCCAACCGCCAGTTTAATTTACAGCCATTAAAGAACCTCACGGCGCGCGAATACGACAATCTGGCACCGATGCAATGGCCTTTTGAGGCCGATGGCTGCCCCCGTGCACGCCTTTTCAGCGATGGTTGCTTCGCCACGCCCAATGGCCGCGCCCGTTTTATACCGGTCGCGCCCGCCGAGCCCGATGCCGCCGCTGGCCAGCTACGACTGAACACCGGTCGCCTGCGTGATCAGTGGCACACCATGACCCGCACCGGCCTGGTGAATCGGCTTGGTCAGCACCGCCCAGATTTCTGCATTACCCTACACCCGGCCGATGCCGCCGAACGTGGGCTGACAGCAGGCCAACCGGTACGCATCAGCAATGCCCTGGGCCACTTTGTGGCACTGCTGGCCATAGACACCGGTCAGCGACGCGGGGATGCCTTTGCACCCATGCACTGGAACGCCACCTTTGCCGCCGAAGGCGGAGTTACCCGGGTTATTCCGGCCATCGTCGACCCGCAGTCGGGCCAGCCAGAAGCCAAACATGCCTTAATTGACGTGGAACCCTTACCCGTACGCTGCTCGGGTATTTACATCGGGGAGCATCTGCCTGAGCCATTAGCACAATCTGCCATCTGGTTTAAACGGTCTCTGGGCCAACAATGGCTGTGGTCATTGTTTTATGCTGAACAGAAGGTGACTGAACTGGCTAGTCTATGGCAATCCATCGCGCCGGAAAACAGCGTGACGCTGAGTGACTCCGGTCACCACTGGTTTCATCAGGCTAGCCTGCCCGGTCAGTCGCCCGGCTTCTGGCTGGCCCTGGGCGATCAGTATCGACCTGAGGTAGATACCGACTGGCTGATAGAACACTGGCAAGTCAGTGACGTAGCACTGGATGACTGGCTAGCGGGCAAGCCGGGTAAAGCGGACCCCCGTGGCAATCTGATCTGTACCTGCTATTCGGTGTATGACAGAGACATTCAGGGTTACCTTGAACAACACCCGGGTGCCAGGTTGGCCGACGTACAACACGAATTGAAGTGCAGTACCCAGTGCGGCAGCTGTCTGGAGGAAGTCACGGGCCTGGTACAACAATGCAGTCTTCGCTCATCCGCCGTCGAGACGGCTTAGAATTACTGCAACCCCTGCAAGGCATTCTCAACATTAACCCCGGCCACCAGCATGCCAATTAGCTCACCGGAGGAATCATGAATCGGCAATGCAATCTGAGACAAAAACCGGCGAGTGGACTCATCATAGGAAATAGCATCTATCTGAACCGGTTGACGCCGGGTAACAATGGCGTCAAAAGGGCCTTCATCGCCCTGAAACCAATCCGATGTTACATTGCCGGCCCCTATCGTCACGCCATGTACATCGGTAATAAACAGTTCGCTGAACACCCCCTGAGACTGGCGACGAATAAACTCCAACCGGGTCGAGAGGTCCCGGCTCAGCACCTCTCCGATCAAGTCAAAATCACCGGTTCGAACTTCGTCGACCCATTGCCGGTCGATCCGGTTGATCTCACCAGCGCTTAAATGCCGATTGCGCGCGTTAGCCTGCAAGACCGGTTCGCGCACCCAGTCAGAAACCAGCCATCGGGATAATGGGTCAACCAGCTTAGACAGCGACCGCTCATTTTTATCCGTTAGCGAAATCTGTTCGATTCGACAGCCCGTTGCCGCTGCGTTAAAAGCAACCATGAAACCGGGATGCTCGTTTGAGAACGCATCTGTGATGTAAAGACCAAGCGGGATAAACCCCACAAAGCGCTTGTTAATCGCCGAGAGCTCACCATTCAGGCGGGCTACCGCTTCATCAAAAACAGACTCACTGATCAATAGATGCTGTGCTCGCCCTGCCAGGAAAGCCCGCACCAGACTGTCGGTCGACGAAACGCTGAAGAACTCTGAAAAGCCCTGGCTTTGTAGCCAGATCGCCTGATAGGTACCATCCATAACCAGAACCGTTTCGTTTTTCAGGTCACTGAGCGTCACATCGGATACATCGTCCAGGCTGTACCAGTACCAGGATTCCAACATCAGCGGATCGGACAACCCTGCAAAATCGTCACTGCTGGCGTTTTGAACATACAAAAACCAGCCATCTATTTCACCACGATGGGCCAGGCGAACCACTCTGGGCCAGGGTGCAATAACGGTTTGGAACTGATAGTCGGGCAATTGATCGAACACACAATCGAGGGTGTGTTTAGCGTTGCCCTGCAACACCTGCTCAGACGTTTCAAACAAATAGGGAGGCATGATGTCCGTGCCCAGTCGCAACGTCGTCTCCGCCTGAACCGCGCCGGTAAGGCCAAATAAACAGAAGCACGACATTGCTGAAAGCCGGGTAATCAGGAAAAACGGACGCATCAGTACCTACTTATTTCATAGAATAAGTAGAGTGTAGTGCGATTTTTGGAAAAGCACAGTGCCTCCGGCGGGCGAAGGCACTGTCGAGACCGGATCAGCCGCCCTGTTTCGGGCCTATCCAGACT
This sequence comes from Saccharospirillum sp., assembly GCF_040881935.1. Taxonomy (NCBI): domain Bacteria; kingdom Pseudomonadati; phylum Pseudomonadota; class Gammaproteobacteria; order Oceanospirillales; family Saccharospirillaceae; genus Saccharospirillum; species Saccharospirillum sp. The sequence continues at coordinate 84,618 of NZ_JBBECH010000020.1, forward strand.
TGCTGCGCGTTAACGAACTCACGAATACCGTGGGGTCCCAACTCCCGGCCCATACCCGAGCGCTTGATGCCGCCACTGGGCAAACGCGGGTCGGTTTTCACAATACCATTGACCGCTACCTGGCCCACTTCAAGACGGCGCGCAATGGCCTCGCCGCGATCGGCCTTCGTCCATATGGCAGCCGCCAGGCCGTAGTCGCTGTTGTTGGCAATGGCAATGGCCTGCTCTTCGTTCTCGGCTTTCATCACCACCGCGACCGGGCCAAAGGTTTCCTCGCAGCTGGCCACCATGGTCTCAGTGACGTCCACCAGCAGCGTGACCGGATAGAAATAGCCTGGCCCCGATGGCAACTCGCCACCAAGCAAACACCGCGCTCCAGCTTCCATCGAAGCCGTAACCTGGCCATGCAGGTTATCGCGAAGTTCCGCCCGGGCGATCGGGCCTATATCGGTGGTTTCCTCTCGCGGGTCTCCCATATTCAATTTAGCCAGACGTTCATGCAGCTTTTCGACCAGGCTGTCATACACCGGCGCTTCGACAATAATTCGCTTGGCGGCGATGCAACTCTGGCCAGCATTGATAATGCGCGACAGCGTAATGATGTCGGCCGCTTCGTCCAGGTTGGCATCCGCCAGCACGATACAGGGGTCTGAGCCACCCAGTTCCAGTACTGAATGTTTGATCTCTGAAGCCGCAATCGAAGCCACGGCACCGCCGCCTTTTTCCGACCCGGTAAAGGACACTGCCTGTATCCGTTTATCACGGATAACCGCTTCGACGGCGGGCGTTTCCAATGGCAAATTCTGAAAAATATCAGCCGGAGCACCAGCCTGCACAAACAGATCAGCAATCGCCTGGGCACAGGCAGGCACGTGCGGATCATGTTTCATCACGCAAGTATTGCCCGCCATCAATGTCGGGGCAGCATAGCGAAACGCCAGCCAGAAGGGAGCGTTCCAGGGCAGGATACCGAGGATTACACCCAAAGGGAGGTGCTGTACGTAACTGAGCGTGGCATCGGAAGCCAGAGTCTCGGGTTGCAAATAGGCTTCACCATGCTCGGCATAGTGCTCGGCACACCAGGCCGATTTGATCACCTCGGCGCGGGCCTCCTTGATCGGTTTGCCCATCTCCTCGGTCATCAGCACAGCCAGACGATCAACGTCATCGCGCATTAATTTGGCCACGGCCAGCAACACCCCGGCACGGTCGCTGTAAGAGCGAGCGCGCCAGCTTTTGAAGGCCGTTTCGGCTCGCGCCAGGATATCCTCAACCTGCGCGGGCGTGGCCGCAGGCACTTCATGCAGAAGCTTGCCTGTGGAAGGATCTGTGGCGGTCAACATTATCATTCTCCTCACCTGGTCGATAATTGCTTAAGAGCTCGCAGCCTCTTGGCTGACTTTGCCGGCTTTGGCGCTGGACTTGTCTTTCTTGCCGGTGCGCTTTGCATCCGCCGTATTGTTATTGGCCTGGGTCTGCGGTTCGCTGCTTAACGCATTGCCCGAGACATCGGTCAGCCTAGCCGGAGTATTGGCACTGAGTTCACGTGCTGCGAATTCTGGCTTGACGATAAAATCCTCATCCAGACTGAAGAAGGATTCGCAGCCCCGGCTGGTCACATAAACAGTGTCTGAAATGCCCACCGTCTTGTTACCATCGACGCCCCACATCCAGGGAATGATGTGAAAGGTCATGCCTTCGCGCAGCACTTGCGAATCGCCCTGTTTCAGACTGATGATATAGCCTTCATCCCAACTCGGCGGAAAGGCGATGCCGATCGAATAGCCGGAACGGGTGACCAGACGGGCGCCCACGTCGTTGTCGGTAATGATGTTGCGCACCAGGTTATCGACATCCGACACGGTAAGCCCGGGTCGTATCAGCTTTTTAACTTCACGCAACGCATGCTTCATGCGCTCCTGGGCGTGGTGCATCGACTCCGACAAATCGCCCAGTACGATGGTGCGCATCATGGCGGTGTGATAGCGGCGATAACAGCCGCCGACTTCCAGAAACACATGCTCACCCGGCTGAACCGTTCGGCCTTCCCAGGTCGCGTGACCAATCATCGAACGCGGCCCGGACGTAACGTACGGCATCACCGCCGGCGGTTCACCACCGGCACGAAACATGGCAGCCGAAATAGCCGCACCGATGTCGTTTTCGGTCGCACCGGCTACCGTGGCTTCGAAACCGGCTTTGATGCCAGCTTCAGTTGCCCGGGCCGCTTTACGCATGACATCCAGTTCAGCAGCAGACTTGCAAATCCGGCCTTCTTCGACAATGCCAAAACAATCGTTCAGGGAACCATCGAGGAAGGTGGTGTGAATGCTGTCCTGGTGATAGGCCGGGAAAAAATAGCTGTTGCGCTCGTAGCCAATGCTTTTTCCGTTCAGTCCAAACTCACGCAACGCCTCGACCAGCATCTGGATCGCGTCACCCGTATCCGGGTAGGGGCGGGTTCGTTCCACCCAGGTTCGGGCATGGACGTTAGACTCTTCCAGTGCCCGGGTGATCATGAAGGGTTCGTCTTCCAGTGGCACAACCAGAGCCTGAAAGAACGAATACCCTGTAGTCTGATAATCGGTCAGATACATCAGGTTTTCCGGATCGGTGATCACCACCGCGTCCAGCAGCCGACTGGCCATACGTTCACGCAGACCTTCCAGTCGACGCACATACTCGTCGAACGGAAAGGTCATGTCTTCGCGTTGTTTCATGCCGCCTCCAACGCTTCCCCGATGGCTTTGGACAGTGTCGCCAGACCTTCGTGCAAATCACTGTTGGGGATTGTCAGTGGCGGAATAAGTTTCAATACACGCCCGCCGACACCACAGGCACCAATCAGCAGCCCGGCTTCAAAACAGCGACGCGCCACGTCTTTTGCCAGCGCACCATCGCCCAGATCAATGGCCTGCATCATGCCTTTGCCACGCACCTGGAATGCCTGAGCGCTGTGCTCGGTGCAGATACCCTGAAGATGCTCTTTCATCTCCCTGCCTTTGGTGACCACTTCGGTCATCAGCTCGTTGTCTTTGAAATAGCTGAGCGCCTGGACACCAGCAACAAAGGAGAAGCCCTGGCCGCGGAAGGTACCGGTGTGTTCGCCGGGTCCCCAGTGCTTGTCGTGCTCCGGACGCACCAGATTCATCGCCAGCGGTGTACCAAAACCGCCGATGCCTTTGGCGAGCGTTACGATATCCGGATCCAGACCCATATCATCGAAGCTGAAATATTTGCCAGTACGTCCACAACCGGCCTGGATATCATCGATAATGAACATCGCGCCCAGGTCGTGAGCCAGTTTCTGAACAGCCTGAAGCCATTCTTTGGAGGCAACATGCACCCCGCCTTCGGCTTGAATAGCCTCGACCAGAAACGCCGCAGGCGGCTCCAGGCCACTGCTTGGATCGGCATAGAGTGCGCGCAGGCGGTCAACTGAATCCACCCCACACCCCAGGGTGCAGCCTTTGCACTGAGTCTCACAGCCAAACGGCTGGCGCAGTACGTGGTTGAGCGGCACGCCAGCGGCGTTGCGGAAATAGCTGTTCGCGGTAGCGGCCAGTGCACCCAGTGTCATGCCATGAAAGCCATGGCTGTAAGCCACAATGGTTTGCCGTCCGGTCACTTTCCGGGCCAGTTTCATGGCGGCTTCCACGGCATTGGTGCCTGTCGGGCCCATGAACTGCATTTTGTAATTCATCTGGCGCGGTTCGAGAATGGTTTGCGCAAACTCCTGAATGAAATCACGCTTGACCGTGGTGTACATATCGAGACTGTGAGCAACACCGTCGTTCTGGATAAATTCGATCAGCGCTTTTTTCATGCGCTCGTTGTTGTGACCGAAGTTCAACACCCCGGCTCCGGCGAAGAAGTCCACATAAGACTTACCCGCTTCGTCTACCTGACGGGCATTAGACGCCGACTTGAACACCGTCGGGTACAAACGGCAGTAACCACGGATATCAGATTCCCACTTTTCAAATACGTCCATTTCAACCCCTCCAGTTGTGTTGTTAGAAAACCATCTTGTTAACTCTGAATGCCCGGTGTTAGCTCACGGTACCGCGACATCGAGTATGTTTTGCAGCACCGTTTCATTGAACGATGCCAGACCAGAACAGATTGTACCTGGCCAGTAAATCCGGTCAGTCCGGAATCGGGACACCGGCCAGGCGAGCATAGATGCGCGCCACCGGATCAATCAGAGCATCGTTAAAATCGTAATTCGGGCTATGACAAGGCACCTCATGCGCCAGTTCACCGTCTCCGGAACCGATCAGGGCAAAAGCACCCGGGCATGCCTGCAAGTAATAGCTGAAATCTTCCGATGCCATAATCGGCAACCGCGTTGTCTCACTTAACGCACGCTCACCCAGTTGCTCCACCAGCACAGACCGGTAAACAGCGGCTTCGGCACTGTGGTTAACCGTAGCCAAATATCGCGGAAATACCTCTACCTGGCACTCAACGCCGTAGGCCTGCGCCGTGCCGGTGGCAATCTCCTGTATCATCTGTGTTAGCGGCTCGCGCATAGCGGGATCAGCCAGGCGAAAACTGCCTTCGAGTACCGCCTTATCCGGAATGACGGTGACGCCACTGCGCGCATCAAACGAGGTAACGCTTAGTACGGTCGCATTTTGCGCCGGTAACCGGCGGCTGACCGCCTGCTGCAACGCCACAACGATGGCCGAACCAGCCAAAACCGGATCGCGGCACAGCTCCGGCTGGCTAGCGTGCCCACCCTGGCCTTTTACGACCAGTTTGAAGGTTCCGTTGCCGGCCATAACAGCTCCATCCGGGCACACTGCCTGGCCAAAGGGTATGGCGGGCCAGTTATGCCAGCCAAACACGGCTTCAACACCAGCCAGAGCACCATCCTCGATCATCCGTTTGGCGCCATGCCCACCCTCTTCAGCCGGTTGAAACAACAAAGTCACCGGCCCGGGCAGCCGATCTTCCCGGGACTTCAGCCACCGGGTGGCTGCGAACAGAGTTGCCGCGTGGCCGTCGTGACCACAGGCATGCATGCAACCCTGGTTGTGTGACGCCCAGGCCACGCCACTGTTTTCTTCGATGGGCAGCGCGTCTATGTCGGCCCGTAACGCTATGTGTCGGCCAGGGGCGTCAGGGGCGAGTGTCGCGACCGTACCTGTCTCGGCGCATACTCGCCACTCTATACCCAGAGCGGTGAGCTTCTGACGCAGCGTCGCCGCCGTTCTTTGCTCCGACCAACTCAGCTCCGGCTGGCGATGCAAATCCCGGCGCAGGGCAATGGCGTCTTTTACGGCCTGCGCCCAGCTTGAATTGGTTGACGATGGAGTGGGTGCTGACACCGCTGAATCACCTCTGCCTGTCTATGAATATGGCTGTATCAATGTTGAAGTCGTTGCTGATCATCGTGGACCTGCAGGGAAAATGTTTTGATCCCCACAGATCGATCATCAGGCCTGTAACCCACCCTAGTTTCATAAGCCGAGGCCTTGCAAGGTTTTTTTCCTACAGGGTGACAGACCCGTTCACCAACCTGCCCCTACCAGCGTTAGACTTCGCTCTCAACAGCCCATCCAGTTCGTTCTAATTTTTTAGTAATATCAGTAAGTTAGAGTAATTATTCCACTATCAAAAGCAGCAAGAAATGACCTTTCCATAGGCTCCGTAAAGGCCTTGGAAAACCTCATTCCTGACGAGGTAATTTCAGGCTATTTCCCGTTTTTTTATTCTTGAGGGGAATAACCATTAGGCCCCTAATAGTAAGGGGCATAAATCGTTTTTTACCAAAACCAACTTTGTCAGTTAATCCTTGATCAATTCAGACGATTCCGCCCGAACTGACTATACTGTCCCCCGATTCTGGATGAGCGCTTGGTCTTCTTTCACCGGGCCGACCAGGATTTTGAATGGCAGGAATATTCAGATCTGACGGACGATTAGCCTGCCAACCTAATCCAGCCCATCGACTGGGCAACCTGGCTGACCGACATAAACACACACATGGTGATCACGATCGGACGAATCAAACGAGCACCACCGCTGAGCATGGTATGGCTACCGACAAAAGCCCCCAGCACTTGCCCCAGCATCATTGCAAAACCGATCACCCAGACCACCTGACCGCCTGCGGAAAACACCGCCAGCGAAACGACATTTGACATAAAATTCAGGGGTTTGGCAGAGATGGTGGCAGCCAACAGCGTCTGGCCACGAAAGGCGACTCCGGTTGCGGCATAAAACGACCCGGCGCCCGGCCCGAAAAAGCCATCGTAAAAGCCCACTGCTGGCGCCCAGGTCACTGCCCACTCACGTTCTGTCTGATGTGCCTTCGTCTCGATGCTTCCCAGGATTGGCGTTAACCAGAAATACACAGCGACACTGATCAGCAATACCGGAACCAGCCATTCCAGCCACCCGGTATCTACACCCTGCACCAGCCAACTGCCCAGGGCAGCGCCCAGACCAGCCGCAACGAGCCGCCACAGCAACGCCTGCCCGCGCAAATGCCCTTTCAGCAACAGTGTCACCGAGGCGGTCAGTGTTCCAACCACGCCCTGCGCCTTATTCGTCGCCAGAGCACTGACCGGTGGCACACCCAACAGCAACATGGCTGGCAACGAAATCAAACCACCACCTCCGGCCAGGGTATCTACCCAACCGGCCAACATGGCGACAGCAAACAAGATTAAGAGAATGCTAAAAGACCACTCCATGTATGAGATCTCCCTGGGAATTTTTATGATTCAGGTTTCGGAGTTTGCAAGGTACGAACGGCGTTACTCTTGGCTCGTCATAGCAAGTAGGGTGGCAGCGTTCACCGCAGATACAATCCGGCTAATTCTTTGACAGGTTAGCGCCCAGAGCCGACAAAAGTTTAGAGACCGTCCCCATTCAAAGGGATGTCCAGCACATAACTGGTGGCCTTAACCGGCGTGGAAATGTCGTGCTCCCACAGCTCAGCCTGGTGTTTCTTAACGGCCCAGTCGGCTAAATCGTGAAACGGCTGACGACCGGGATCTGCGATCAGAATCTGACGCACACCCGCCTTTTTGGCGCGTTTGATCAGGGTTTTCCACTCCTCTGCCAGACTGTCCCAGAAGCAGATATCGCCACCGATCACCGTGTCGGCCATCGACAGATCAGCGGTTTTCAACTGTTTGATTTTACGCTGCCAGAATACAGGCTTGAGCTCGTTCAGTTCACCGTGCAACTGCAGGTAGGGCTCTACAGAATCGTCGGCATCTATTGACATGACTTTGGATTGAAACCGGTCCATCAGAAACAGAGTGGTCGGGCCCCAGCCACAGCCAATATCAAACACGACTCGGCCTTCAGGAATAGGATCGAGCAGCAGATAGTCCATCAGCACGAAACTGGAATCCCAGACTTTATTACCGTGCAGATTGGCATCTCCGACACTGTGCTTCAGGGTTTTAATAACCGGATGACTGGCTTTTAAAAAGGTCAGACCATGGGCAGACATCTGATGCCTGGACAGGGAATTTTTAGACAAAGAGAATCTCCAGCCGTTTACGGCAACGTTATTGGGAACAGGGTTGTTATTCAGAGGCTCCTTAATACACCAACTAAGACCAACCCTGTTACTTCAACGGAATCCCCAGGCGCTGATAAATAAAGCTGAGTAACCAGGCCGGGCCTATTAACAGGAACTGAACGTCTTCGAAGAAGCTTGGTTTCTTGCCTTCGATACGGTGCCCCCAGAACTGACCTATCCAGGCTGCGACAAACAGGATCAGCGCAAAAGCCCAGAGCGGCAAGGCCAACCCTAGCGATTGATACCCGAGTACCAACGCTACCGAGACCGCGACCAGAATGCCCATACCGATGGTAAGCGTCCACGACAGACCCGAATAGAACAGAATGCTAACAGCAATCAGCACAACGGCTGCATTCATGATCGGATTTGGCCCCAGGGGAATCTGCCACAACAACGCCAGCACACACCAGAAAATAACCGGCACACAGATCCAGTGAACTTTTTTATTGGTGGGGTTTTGATGGCTCTCGCCGTATTGGCTTAACCAGACTTCGAGAGACTTGGCCATTGGTGTTCCTCCCGCTTGCGGTGAGTCTCATTGTTGAGGAATAAGACTCTACAGCATAACGGGTTGGAGACCAGTAGAACAGGCGAAGCAACTTTTACCGGTAAAACCACCCTATCGATACACAAAAGTACCTTGGTGGTCTTGGTGGCATCCTGCCTTTGCCCGACTTTGAGACGCCCGGGCGGCGACGATCAGTTGTCGCTAAGAACCGCTACACCTTTGAGTGACAGCTCATCGCGCACTTCAGGACGTGACAAGCGGTCCAGCGTTGTGTGGTTACCACGACGACGCGACTTGGACTTGCTGACCACTCCCAAAAAGGCAAGGAACGACTGTTTGGCGGTTGCTTTCTTCTCCATTGTGTTCACCTTGAACTCAGTATTCTGAGGGTTAGTACCCGGTTTACCATCAGAGTAAGCGTTTCGAGTTGGGTACGTGAATACTGTACTCCGGCTATTGATCACTTTCTGCACATAAATCAGACAAACATTTATAACTTAGCGTCGTCAATAACCGTACCTATACACAGTAACCATAAAAATGCGGCAACATTATGACGCTGGCAAGCCGTCACTGGCTGTTACAGTTTGATACTTGTGACTCGACAGACAGGCTGGGTTAATGTCTGAAAAATAACGATTACTCACGAAGGAGCTGCGTCTATGGCACACCCCGCCATTCGAACCGGTATTATCGGCTACGGCCTCTCGGGTCGGGTCTTTCATGCGCCTTTCATCCACGGCTTGCCCGACTTCGAGCTGAGCGCCGTGTGCAGCCGACAGGCCGAGGTCGTCCATGAGCGGTACCCGGATACCCGGGTGGTCGTAGATGTTGAGCCGTTAATTGAATCAACGTCGCTGGATCTGATTATCATCACTGCACCCAATACCCTGCACTTCCCGTTGGCCGAAGCTGCATTAAAGGCTGGCAAGGACGTTCTGCTGGAAAAGCCCTCGGTCACCTCGCTGCAGGAAATTGAAACGCTGACGCAATTGGCAAACGACCATGATCGGCTGCTGACGGTTTATCAGAATCGACGTTTCGACGGTGATTTCCTGCATTTAAAAGCGCTGATCGATTCAGCAGAGCTGGGTACCTTGAAGCATCTGACCAGTCGATTCGACCGGTTCAGGCCCAAGCCACAAGATCGCTGGCGCGAGCAACCAGGGCCTGCGAGCGGCATATTCTGGGATCTGGGACCCCACCTTCTGGACCAGGCATTGCATCTGCTGGGCGCGCCTGACTCATTGCAAGCCAGCCTGAAAATTCTGCGTCCCGGCGGCAACACGCCCGACTGGTTTGAAATCATGCTGGATTACCCGGAACTCCAGGTTACGCTTGGCTCGACGCCTTTTGAAGCGGGACCCATGCGCCGCTTTAATGCCCGTTTCGAACAGGGTAGTTGGCAGTGCTGGGGGCTGGACCCGCAGGAAGAAGCCCTGCGTGCCGGTCAAATGCCCTGGCAGAATGATTACCCCAGCGCCGGTCAGTCACAAACCGCACATCGGCACATGGCTACAGAGGACGGGGAAATAACCATTCAGTCTGATAACTGCGCACCCGGTCATTACCAGGCCTATTTTAAAGCGCTGGCAAAGGCTGTTAACACCCGAGCCGAGCCGCCGGTCAGTCTTGGCGATGCCCGTGCTCTATTGTATACGCTGGAGTTGGCTGAACAATCGTCGGCTGAAGGCAAACGCCTGAGTTGGCGGTATCCAACATTGTAAACGGCGTTACGGGCTGCTCATAGACCAGGTTTCCAGCCCATCGCTCAGCGCTCGCTGAGCGGTGCCATCTGCGACCAGATTAGCCATGATGCGGGTCAGTTCGGCTCGCAAGGCTTCGGTATTGCAGGGAGAGCGACGGGAAATCGTCAGAAACAAGCCTTCTGCGCTGATGGGTGGCTCTATTTGCTCAATGATATAATCGAAATCAAGCTCTGCCGCATACGCCAGACCCGGATATTCCTCGTACAGCACATAATCGACACGCCCCTGAGCCAGCATGCGAAAAGCCTGAGGCAGACTGGTCACGTTATCGATGCTGAGGTTAGTGCTGGCGTATTCGTCGAAATTTTGGCCAAAGCTGTTGTTGATCACCGTGGCGCCTTCATAGGGTTGCAGGTCGACCCACTCGCTGTAGTCGAACGCCACCAGCGAACGTTTCCAGACGACCGAGCGGGTGGTCAGGAAAGCCGGTTCAATGTAATCCATGTAGGCCAGGCGCGGCAGCGTGAAAAAGGCACCGGCAATCAGATCGACGCGCCCTACCCTCACTTCTTCCTGAGCGCGGGACCAGGGACCGGTGTAAATCACTTCAATGGGAATCCCCAGGCGTTCGCTCAGGGCTTCCATAATGGTCTTGTTAGCACCAATCAGCCCGCGCCGGGATCCGGGTTCCTGCCACAAATAAGGCGGGTATTCGGGATTGCCCGTAGCGGTCAGTCGGGTGCAACTCTCGGAAGGGACAGCGGAGGCCATGGTGCCCGGTTGACCTGGTTCGGCCTGTAAGGCGGCCAACGAAACCACAGAGGAGACCAGCAACAGGCGCCGACACCAGCCGGATAAGCCAAAAATCATTATGCGTGCCCCATGTTGGGCAGTAGATCCAATAAGATCATATGCTCAGCTATTCTCTGCAGTTTCAACAACTCAGTAAGTCCACGCCCTCCCTGATTGGAACACCAGGGGAGGCTTTGAACACGCCACGCGAGCCTCCCGAGCCCAATAATAGATGGGCAGAAGAGAAAGCACAAAAGCCCGGTCGTCGCGCCGGGCCCACATCACCCTAAACGGGCCGCCAAAAACGCCTTAAACGCCAGTGCACTGGCCTTGGGCGTTCTGACTTGGGTGTCATAATTTACATGCACAGTACCGAATCGCTGACTGTGGCCTCACTGAGCGGGTGTGAAAATTGATGCCCAAAAAATCCAGATCGCCAGCGATGAGGTCCGGCGAGCTCACCCGGCAGGCAATCCATGTAATGAACGAACCCTCTGCGTTCTTAGTAACCGGCCGGGGTGATGCGCTGGGTATACACTGAAAAGTCGGGTTTCGCTGGCGTGTAGTCACTGTGTAGCAACGGAGACTGAATCATAAAATCCGCACTGGCCCGGTTGCAGGCAACCGGAATATTATACAGCGCGGCAATGCGCAGCAGAGCTTTGATGTCTGGATCATGCGGTTGTGGCTCGAGCGGATCCCAGAAAAAGATCAACAGATCGATGTCGCCTTCGGCGATCTTGGCGCCAATTTGCTGATCGCCACCAAGAGGACCACTGAGCAACTTTTGCACGGGTCGGTTCAGCCCCTTTTCAATCAGCTTGCCGGTCGTTCCGGTAGCATAGATGCCCAGCGACTCAAACAGTGCCTGGTTTTCCTGAGCCCAGGCAACCAGCTCCTGCTTTTTGTTGTCGTGAGCCACCAGGGCCACGTTTCGATTCGGTTTGGACATACTCTTTCCTTTATTGAGTGGAGTTAACACGGAACAGCGCCAGGATGCGGCCCCAAAGCGTGATGATCGCAAGGCCAATCAGCAATCCGGCCCCGTTGGCCAAAGCGTCGGCCACACTGAACATCCGGTAGGAAGTCAGGCCCTGCGCCCCTTCAAGCGCGAAGCTGGCGCACCAGAGCAACAACACGAGTCGCACTCGCGCTGTCCAGCCCAAACACCCCAGTAACCCCAGCACACCCCAGCCGAGCAGATGATTCACCTTGTCGTTCGGAGAAAACTCCGGGTGGTCCACGGGAGCGAGCGACAATACAATGATGCTCAGGAACAACAGCCAGAACAAGCCCCGGAACAAGGCGGGTGGCAGAGAAAGTCGCCAACTGGGTTTCAAAAACAGATTCCTTCGGGGCAGACAATAGGAAGCGTAGATCGTATCCGGCAAGCGGGACACAGATGCCACTTTACCATATCCTGCAGACTAACAACGATAACCCACTCCCACAGCAGCAAGTGACTCAGGCTTCGGAGTTGGGGGGGTGGCTGCGTAGCCATGAACCCGCGTCGGATGGTAGGGATGGTACGGCCCAGGAGTCTGTCGGACTTAGGGGGATCGAAGCGAGGGAGTGGGCGACATTCCGCCCGACCCCACAGGGGCATACCCGGCATCCGATGCGGGCCAACGCCACTCAAGCGACTCGAACTCCGGAACTTAAGTTAAACCTAGTCAGTGCCGCCATCATCCTTGTACCGGGCCTTGTCGAGGCCGTGCTTTTTCATCTTGTCGTAGAGTGTTTTGCGCGCCAGACCCAGGTGTACCATGGTGTCCTTGATACTGCCCTGGCAAACCTGCAGCGCATTTTCCAGTACGGAACGTTCAAAGGCGTCGACGATTTCAGCCAGGGTTTGTCGGCCGGAAACATCCGTTGAATAGATGCTCTGGCCATCCTCCAGGGCACTAGGGCCCATCAACACATAACGTTCGGCCCGGTTGCGCAATTCCCGTACATTCCCTGGCCAGCTATGGCGCAATAACTGCCCGACCTGCTGCGTATTCAGGGGAATGCTTTCCCGGTCATAGCGTGCCGCTGCAATCAACGCAAAGTGATGAAACAGCATGGGAATGTCTTCCTTGCGATCGCGCAGCGGTGGGATATCGATCTGAATGACATTCAGCCGGTAATACAAATCTTCACGAAAATCGCCGCGCTCGCTCAGCATTTTCAAATCAATCTTGGTCGCGGCGATGATGCGTACATCCACCTCAATACTGCTGTTGCTGCCCAGGCGTTCTACCTTGCGTTCTTCCAGAACCCGCAACAATTTCACCTGCAACGGCATTGGCATACTTTCCATCTCGTCCAGAAAGATAGTGCCTTTGTGGGCGTGCTCGAATTTACCGATGCGCTTTTTATCAGCGCCGGTAAAGGCACCGGATTCGTGGCCGAACAATTCGCTTTCGATCAGGTTTTCCGGCACGGCACCACAGTTAATGGCAACGAAATTGTGCTGGCTGCGCGGGCTGGTCTCATGAATGTAGCGGGCAATGGCGTCCTTTCCCGCGCCAGTTTCACCGTGTAGCAGAATATCTGCCGAGGTATCAACCAGACTGTTGAGCATGGACATCACCCGTTTCATACTCGCCGATTCACCACCCAACAGGCGTGGGCCCGGCCGCACAAACTGTCGCAGCTGAGCCTTGAGCATGCGGTTTTCCAGTGCCAGCTGTCGCTTTTCGATTGCTCGTTTCAACAGTTCTATCAGTTCATCATGATTGAACGGCTTTTCGATAAAATCATAGGCCCCCTGCTGCATCGCCGCTACCGCGGTACTGATGTCTCCCTGCCCGGTCAGCATGATGACCGGTATCGACTCGTCGATGGCCCGCACTCGAGCCAGAACGCCCAAACCGTCCAGTCCCGGCATGTGATAATCACACAACACCACGCCCTGGAAATCCGGTTTGATGTCGACCAGTGCCGAAGCACCGTCCGGGTACCCTCGGGCGTTTAACTCTTCAAGTGCCAGCGTCTGCAGCATGACTTGCCGAAGCGCCGATTCATCGTCAATAAACATTACATCGATGGCAGTCATTCTGACGTCTCTCTTCGATTCAGTACCACAATAAATTCCGCCCCCCGGGCATCGGTACGGTTCCGTCCGGTCAATTGTCCACCCAAAGCGTCTACGATTTGCCGGGAAATGGACAACCCTAGCCCCAAGCCCTGCTTTAGGGATTTAGTGGTAAAAAAGGGTTCAAATAACTGTTCCGTATTGGCGGGTAATCCGGGCCCGTTGTCTATAACCCGACACACCCAGTGCTGCGGTTGTGCGACCAATTGCACGTTCACAGTTGGCGCATCACTGGACTCCACCGCGTGCAAGGCATTAGCCACCAGGTTCACCAACACCTGCTCAATGCGAATCAGATCGCCATGAACAAAGGCCGGGTGCTCCGGTCGCTGCCAGTCGATTTGGATAGTCGCGCTTAGATCCTGCGCCTGAATGATTTTCAGGGCAGCGTCAATCGGCAAGCGCAAATCAACCGTAGAGGGCGGCCCCTCAGATTTGCGGGCAAACACTTTAAACTGACGAGTCAGTTCGGCCATTTTGTCACACAGACCGACAATTTCGCTTAGATTAGCCTGAACCGTTTCCGAATCACCTCGTTCGAGAAAGCGCCCGCTGTTGCGTGCATAAGCTTGAATGGCCGTCAGCGGCTGATTCATTTCATGGTTAAGACCCGCCGACATCTGACCCAGAACCGCAAGCTTGGCCGCCTGAATCAGTTCCTGCTGAGTTTCCTTAAGCTCGTTCTCGGCACGCTCCCGTTCATGAATCTCCGCCTTCAACTGCTGGTTCGATGCTTCCAGATCGGCCGTGCGTTCGGCCACCCGATGTTCCAGTTGCACACCCCGCTCCGCCAATTCCGCTTCGCGCCGGTAACGTTCACGCAAATACAACCAGGTTAGAAAACAGCCCAGGTAGACCAGCGTCCCGGCGATCAGGAACTGAACCTGGGTCCAGAGCACCGGGCTGGTGCCAATCAGTACCCGCAAGGTCCAGTCCAGTTGCGGCAAGGGTGTGTCCACACTGAGGTATTCCTGTTGGTTGTCTCCAGTGTTGATGGCCACCCGAACCGATCGCTCCCCTACCCCCCAGGGGCGGCCACGCTCGACCTTGGGTATTGGGGTCAGGGGTTCATCAAAGTAACGACGCTGCGCCCGAATTTCAGCCAGTCGCTGCTCGGAAATGGGTTCAAAAGCACGATAAAGCCAGCTGGGGCGACTGGCCAGGAAACTGACCCCGTCAAGACCCAGTACCACCATTTCAGCGATTGAGAAGGACTCGGGTCGACGCCATTGGGATTCCAGTTCATTCACCTGAATCTTCACCGTAATCACACCCATTGGGCGGTCGGGCTGTTGATCCGAGGTCACTGTGTGCGAAAAGTACAGGCCTCGCTCATTGGTGGTGATGCCCAGAGCGTAATACAGTGCGGCACCGTTGCGCTCCATAGCCTCAAAAAAATAAGGTCGAAAGGCAAAATTCCGGCCGATGAAACTGGTCGGCAACTCATAATTATTGGCTGCGATGGTCAGACCGTTAGTGTTCATCAGGTAGACGTCGGAACTAGCGACAATGGTCGCCATTCGCTTCATCTCTTCATTGGCAGCCAGCACCAGGCCGGGATTATCGGGTTCGCGCAATACATCCACCATCACCGGGTGTTGCGCCATCAGTTCCGGAATGGGCCGGTACCGGTTCAGTTCGTTGGCAACCAGCTGGGAGTAACGGAAGGATTCTTCCAGGCTCTCACGCTCTACCTGACGATATCCCACCCAGGAGCCGAGTACCCAGGACACCAGACAGGTCACAACAAACAACAGCAGACCCCAGGTACGGTATTTCATGCTCGGTTTCCATCTCAGTTCTCGGTTCAGCCGGGTGACGTTCGCCATAGGCTTCTGATTCTACCCGAATTGGTGCGCTTCGGTGACCGCGACTTAAACCAAAATCAGACTGCAGAAACAAAACAACCCGCAATCCACGTTGGCTTGCGGGTTGTCATCATTTCAGGCTAAACGGTTCACTCGACTTTCAATGGCAATGCCGTCTCAGGACGGGGCCTGAGCCAGCCGACCATTGATCACCCTCTGTACAAAGAAGGCAATGGCTCCGGCCGCAACACCCACAAGGTCAGTATAAATACCGCCTTCGATCATCAGGAAAGCCGCGACGATCAATAGGATGCGCAAATACCAGGGAGCCGCATAGCGCAGGAACCAGGCTTGCACACCTGAGGACAGCAAGTAGACACCAACCACAGCGGTAATCAGCGCACGAATGATGGCCAGTGGCTCCGCATCCATCAGAAGTGCACTGTTATAGAAGAACATAAAGGGCACAATGAATGCGGCCAGACCCATCTTGAACGAGGCTACTGAGGTTGCCATAGCTTTCGCACCGGATATCGCAGCTGCAGCATAGGACGCCAGAGCCACTGGCGGGGTAATCGCCGACACTACCGCAAAGTAAAACACAAAGAAGTGCGCCGTCAGTACGGGGATACCCATTTGCACCAAACCAGGTGCGACAACGGAGGCAGCCACCGCATAGGCTGCGGTTGTCGGCATGCCCATACCCAGCAGAATGGAGATGCACATGGCGAAAAACAGCGCCAGCAACTGACTGGCTTCAGCCACACCCAACAGCAACGAGCTGAAGCGCGCACCGACACCCGTCAGAGAGATAACAGCAACGATAATGCCGGCACAGGCACAGACGACAATGATCTGAATCGACATATAGGCCGCGATTTCCAACGCCTTGAGAATCGCTTTGATCCCCATCTTGTTGGGTGATATCCAGCTGACCACCGCCGCAGACACCGTCGCCAGTGTACCGGCACGTATCACCGAGTACCCCATAAAGAGCGCGCCAATCAGAATAATGATCGGGATAAACAGGTACACCTGACGCACCATGCGACGCAGTGACGGCAATTCGTCATCACGCATGCCACGCATGCCGGTTCTGGCGGCTTCCAGATCCACCATGAAATAGACGGACGCAAAGTACAGGATGGCCGGAATAATGGCCGCAATCGCGATTTCAGTGTAAGGGATACCGGTAATTTCAGCCATAATAAAGGCACCGGCACCCATGATCGGCGGCATAATCTGCCCACCGGTCGAGGCCGCGGCTTCAACTGCACCTGCCGAGGTTTTGTTGTAGCCAACCTTCTTCATCAGCGGAATGGTCAGGGAACCGGTTGATACCACGTTACCGGCACTGGTGCCGTTGATCATCCCCATCAGGCCCGAGGCGAAAATAGCCACCTTGGCCGGACCCCCGCGTGACCGTCCGGCCAGAGCAAAGGCAAAATTCACAAAGTAGTCACCCACTTTAGAGGCTTGCAGAAAGGCGGCGAAGATAATAAATAGAATGATGTAGGTCGACGACACCGCCGTAGTTGGTCCGAGCACACCAGCGTCAGTGTACACCTGGCTGAAAAAGCGCTGCACACTCAACCCGGGGTAACCCAGGAAGCCCGGTAAATAGGGGCCAATGAACACATAACCGAGAAACACCAATGAAATAACCACCAGTGCATAGCCAGCAAGGCGTCGGGTCAATTCAAAAATCAGGGCCGTACCGGCAACGGCTGCAAAAGAAATACCCACCGGTGCGAAGGAAGTACCCGTACTCATACGGATCGAGGTGTTGAACACGATAACCAGGTAACTGGCGACGGCCATGGAACACACTACCAATACCAGATCAGGAATCGAGAACACACCCCGGTCACGACGGTGCAACCAACTCAATACAATGCCCAGACCCGTTACGGTCAGCAGTGGCCAACCAAAGTGCCAAACTTCCATTTCCACAGGCAAACGCAAAGCACCGCCGGACAGGAGATTTTGCATAATGGCCGTTTGCACCAGCACATAGAGCGCCGGCACCAAAAGCACGACACCCGCCCAGGTTGTCCAGGGCGCGCTCTGGCCACCCTTTTCATCATCCGTAAAGCGGGCACCGGAAAACAGAATAAAACCAAGAATAGAGGCACCGCAAACGTGAAGAATCCGGAAGGCCCAGGTTTCCAGCGGAGCAATGTTCAGTGTATAGAGGTGGAATCCCGAATACAGGATCGACAAGGCCATAATCAGCCATAGCATCGGACCGGTAAACTGACGGCGATTCGGCTCTATCGGCTCGTCATCAACTCCAGCTGCTACAACCACATCTTCAATGGACTCGACCTCAGTCGACTCCGGGGTGTTCTTTTCAGTTGTCATAAGTCTGACCCATACCCAAACAGGCAAACGGGTGGCCCGCAGACCACCCTATTTTTGGAACAAAGGCTTTTATAAAACCCAAATAATTACTTGATCAGACTAGCGTCAATGGTGTAACCATTTTCGTTGAACCAGCGTGCCGCACCCGGATGCCAGGGGATAAAGGTGTTTTTATCGTAGTTTTCCGGGATAGACGTTCTGGCTGCGTTATGGATCGAAACCATTTGGTCGTTATTTTCCATGGTCAGCTTGGTTGCTTCATACACAAAGCTTTCAGACAGGGTGCAATCGGCAATCGCGAAGTTCCACATAGACACCGCACGGGCGCCTTCGGTCAGCGTAGTATAAGTGCTGGCCGGAATGGTAAATTCGGACACTGGGAATTCAGCGGTGATGGTGTTCATTTCATCTTCGGTAAACTCAATGATGTTCACATCAGTCTGAACTTCCAACTGGCTGACAGCAGGAATCGGAATACCGGCGGCAAAAGCGATGACGTCAAGCAGGCCATCCTGTAACTGGGTACCCAGATCACTCCAGCCACCGTTACGACGTTCAAAGTCAACACCGAGCGTTTCCAGCATAGCCGGGAAATAGGTATCGGAAGTTGAACCGGCAGGGCCGAAACCGATGCGTGAACCGGCAGGAATATCGCTGATGCTTTCGATACCTGAATCAGACAGGGCCGTCACTGAGAAAGGCGTCTCATACATCGGGAACACCGCGCAGACGTTGTCCATCATAAGTCCTGGTGCGAGCGGGCTGTTGCCATCCATCGATTCACGGGCAGGCCCCATGGTGGTCAGACCAAAAGCTACTTCGCCGGTATGAACCAGCGCCATGTTCTGCATCGGACCACCGGTGATTTCAGAACCGCCACTGATGCCCAGGTTTTCAGCAACAAAGTTGGCCCAGCCAGTGCCGTAAGCAAAGAAAGTCCCGCCCTGACTGGCGGTACCGATGGTAAAGTTGGAAGGCCAGTCTGACCGGTCTTCGGCGATAGCAACGCCAGCGGTCATAACAGAGGCAGACAGAGCCGCAAGGGCAAACATACGTTTGGACATTATATAGAACTCCAGTTTGTTGTTGTCGTTGTGGTTAACACTTATTCGTTCAGGTTAACAATTGGTGGCTACCAGTGTAGTGCGTTTTCGTTCTTATTCGAGCGCTCAGACGATCGGGTACATATCCGGTCACCGGCTCGGCGCACCATAGCGACTGCAAAGCTCGGGCCAACGCTGCGGAATTGGGCAAACCGGGCCTTTCAGCGCACTGCGGCGGCGACACTGGGTGAGCCCACACCCACTGCCGGACCCTGCATGGGTGTAAAACCACCCATTTCTGGCAGAGCAGAATAATATAGCCGTTCCTTTTGATAGCGTGTTTCCAACCCCAATTCAGGGCAGTCAGCCCAGCCGCAATGCGGTAAACTTGTCGCCCAATCCATTGTTGTCGCGACCTAGGAGCCTGACCGGTGCTGACCCTGCCTGCGCCTGCCAAACTGAACCTGATGTTACACATTGTCGGGCGCCGACCCGACGGCTACCACAGCCTGCAAACGCTGTTTCAGATACTGGATTTTGGTGACACCCTGACCCTCGAACATCAGTCCGGATCCGCTATTGAGCTGTCTTGCTCCGACCCTGCCCTGGCGACGCCTGACAATCTGGTTACGCGGGCCGCCCGGGCACTGCAGTCTGCGACCAACACCCGCCACGGGGTCAGACTGCACCTCGAAAAACGCCTGCCGCTCGGTGGCGGTGTAGGGGGCGGCAGCTCTGACTGTGCCAGCACCTTGGTGGGGCTGAATCACCTCTGGTCACTAAACCTCAGTATTGATGAACTGGCGGATATTGGTGTAAAGCTGGGTGCCGACGTACCCGTCTTTGTGCGAGGCTATTCAGCCTGGGCGGAGGGCATCGGCGAGGTGTTAACACCGGTTGAGTTGCCCGAACACTGGTTCGTTGTGGTGCACCCGGGCATCCACGTCAGTACCGCCGCATTGTTCAACCATCCTCAATTGACACGCCATACCCCAGTCAGCACAATACGCACCGCGCTGGCCGGGGCGGGACACAATGACTTCGAGCCTACCGTCAGAGCACTCTATCCCGGCATCGACCGTGCTTTTCGTGAGTTGACTGAATTAACCGGCGCAGATGCTGAACCGGTCAGACTCAGCGGAAGCGGATCCTGTATGTTTATTAAGACGCGAAGCGATATGGCAGCCCAACAGATTCTGAACAGCATTCACGATCAATACCCCGGCTACCGTGCTTTTCTCGCCCGGGGGGTTAATCAATCGTCCCTGCAGCGAAACCTGGCCAAACAAGCCTGATCGCAACACCGAATTCCTGACAGGTGGTTGCGAACCACCTGACTTACGTTTGAGTAAACGCCAACATAGGGTGGTTTGAAGTGTCAAAAATGATGGTATTCACGGGGAACGCCAACCCCGAACTCGCCAACCAGGTGGTTGAGCGTCTCTGCATTCCCATGGGTGACGCCACCATAACCCAGTTCAGCGATGGTGAAACCGCCATTGACATCAACGAGAACGTCAGAGGTGCCGATGTTTTTATCATTCAGCCGACCTGCGCGCCGACCAACGACAACCTGATGGAAGTCATCCTGCTCGCCGACGCTCTGCGCCGTGCCTCGGCAGGCCGCATCACCGCTGTTATGCCCTATTTTGGCTATGCCCGTCAGGATCGCCGACCACGCAGCTCTCGCGTCCCGATTTCCGCCAAAGTAGTTGCCGATATGCTGACCGTGGTCGGTATTGATCGCATTCTTACCGTCGACCTGCACGCCGACCAGATACAGGGGTTCTTCAGCATTCCGGTCGACAACATCTACGGCTCTCCCATTCTGCTCGACGACATACAACGCCAGGACTTTGAAGACCTGATCGTAGTCTCACCCGACGTCGGTGGCGTCGTGCGTGCCCGGGCGGTTGCCAAGCAGCTGGGTGCGGATCTGGCCATCATCGATAAACGCCGGCCCAAGGCCAACCAGGCCGAGATCATGCACATCATTGGTGATGTCAAAGATCGCACCTGCGTCATTGTCGATGACATGGTGGATACCGCAGGTACGCTGTGCCATGCCGCTGAAGCCCTGGTCAAGCACGGAGCGCGGAAAGTCGTGGCCTATGCCGTTCACCCCGTCCTCAGCGGACCGGCGGTGGAGCGCATTGCAGGATCAAACCTCGAATTGGTAGTCACCGATACGATTCCCCTCTCGGATGCTGCAAAAAACTGTGCTAATATCCGCCAGCTTTCTATGGCGGGGATTCTTGCAGAGTCCATGCGCCGGGTCAGCAATGAGGAATCAATCAGTGCAATGTTCCGTTAATTCGGAACATTTACCGACTTTTCCCAGCTAAATTCGCTTATCGGGAGTCACCCGATACTTTTATAAACGGTACCGCCCAGACTGGTCGCGGTCTGTGGTACCTATATTTGGAGAAACACCATGTCCAATTCTTTTGCATTAAACGCCGAAGTGCGTGAGCTTGCAGGAAAGGGTGCGAGCCGCCGCCTGCGTAAAGAAGGCAAAGTACCTGCCATCATTTACGGTGGCGCCAAAAACCGCAAGCCGACCAGCCTGACACTGGAAGCTCGCGAACTGGTTAAGGCACTGAACAACGAAGCCTTCTTTTCTCATGTGCTGACGCTGACCATCAATGGCAAAGAAGAACAAGCCATCCTGATGGACCTTCAGCGTCACCCGGCCAAGGGCCACCCGCTGCACGCCGACTTTGAACGTGTAACTAAATCCAGCGTGGTTCACAAGAAGGTGCCATTGCACTTCATTAATGAAGAGCAGTGCAAAGCGGTGAAACTGCAAGGCGGCAAGATCCAGCACAGCGCCACCGAAGTTGACATCACCTGTAAGGTCAGCGATCTGCCCGAGTTCATCGAAGTCGACATGGCCAAGATTGAAATGGGTACCGTTCTTCACCTGAGTAACCTGTCATTGCCCAAGGGTGTTGCCCTGGTTGAACTGAACAAGGGTGCCGACCACGACGCACCGGTCGTTTCCGTTGTTAAGCCAGCTGGTATTCTTGACGATGTGGACGCCGCTGAAGAAGACGCGGCTGAAGAATAAGCACCGCTTCTTGACTGTAAAAAGGGCCTCTGGGCCCTTTTTTTGCTCAGGCAGCTTAGAAAATGAACCCCATTTTCCAAACTGCTTTCATCACCAAGGTTGAACAGTGGCACGATCATGAATGACCCCATTGCGATGATTGTCGGGTTGGGTAATCCCGGAACCCAATACGACCATACCCGACATAATGCGGGATTTGAGTACATAGATGCACTCGCCGAATCCGCTGGCGGACACTGGAAACTCGACAGCAAATATCAGGCACTTACCGCCAGGATCAGCATTGCCAGTGCCGAAATCTGGCTACTGAAACCCATGACCTTTATGAATCGCAGCGGTCATAGCGTGGCGGCTATGGCGCAGTTCTACAAAATTCCGGCTGAACGTATTCTGGTTGCCCACGATGAGCTGGACCTGCCCGCAGGTGTGGCCCGATTCAAACTGGGCGGTGGTCATGGCGGTCACAACGGGTTGCGCGACATCATTGCCTGCCTGGCCAACAACCGGAACTTCTACCGGCTGCGGCTGGGTATTGGCCACCCGGGAACGGCAAGCCAGGTCGTGAACTACGTGCTGTCGAAGGCACATCCTGACGAACGGATCAGTCTCGCTCGCGCTATTGACGCCGCTGTTGACCAGACCCCGCTGTGCATCTCAGGACACTGGCAAAAAGCCATGAACCAATTACACCAATTCAAAGCAGACTGAACCCTGCCTTCAGGAGACCCCCAACATGGGCATTAAATGTGGCATCGTCGGACTACCCAACGTCGGTAAGTCCACTCTCTTCAACGCCCTGACTCAGGCTGGCATTGACGCAGAGAACTTCCCGTTCTGCACCATTGAGCCGAATACCGGCGTGGTCCCGGTCCCGGACCCGCGCCAGGACAAGCTGGTAGAGATCGTCAAACCCGAGCGTACAGTCCCGACGACCATGGAATTTGTGGATATTGCCGGCCTGGTAGCGGGTGCATCCAAAGGTGAAGGCCTGGGCAACCAGTTTTTGGCCAACATCCGCGAAACCGACGCCATTGCACACGTTGTTCGCTGCTTCGAAAACGATAACGTTATTCATGTCGCCAACAAAATAGACCCGGCGTCAGACATCGAGATCATCAATACCGAACTGGCCCTGGCCGACCTCGACATGCTCGACAAGCAGCTGCTAAAACTGCAGAAAAAAGCCAAGGGACAAGACAAAGACGCCATTCGTCAGGTAGCGGTGCTGGAAAAAATCAAACCAGCCCTCAACGAAGCCCGCCCTATCCGCAGCGTAGCATTGACCGATGAAGAAAAAGCCGACCTGAAGCCCTTTTTCTTTCTAACCACCAAGCCCACCCTCTATATCGCCAACGTTGATGAAGACGGTTTCGAGAATAACCCCATGCTGGAGCGGGTACGGGAAATAGCTGTAGCCGAGAATGCTGAAGTTGTGGCCATTTGCAACAAACTCGAATCCGAAATCGCAGAGCTGGAAGATGAAGAGAAAACTGAGTTTCTGGCCGACCTGGGCATGGAAGAACCCGGTTTGAACCGGGTGATCAGGGCCGCCTACTCACTGCTCGGCCTGCAGACCTACTTTACAGCGGGTGTCAAAGAGGTTCGCGCCTGGACCGTCAGAATAGGAGCCACCGCCCCGCAAGCGGCGGGTGTGATCCACACCGACTTTGAAAAAGGCTTTATCCGGTCAGAGACCATTTCTTACCACGACTTCGTCGCCTACAATGGCGAGGCAGGTGCCAAAGAAGCGGGTAAATGGCGTCTCGAAGGCAAGGAATACATCGTTAAAGACGGCGATGTGATGCATTTTCGTTTCAACGTCTGACGGTCCCCGGGTGACCCAGGTCACCCCCCCTTAGTGGAATAGCCTTTTTACCGATTGACTGCTAGCTTACGAATTAACGTCTCAACAGAAGACCGGATTCGATGCACTGACGGGTAATCCCGAAGTGGATTTGGTGGTAACCGGATTACCCCGGTGACATACCCCGCAACCGCTCGGACCGGCGCCGCAGCAGCTCTACCGTCGTCAGCAGCAGTATTGAAAACGCCACAAGAATAGACGCTACGGCAAGAATGGTTGGACTGATCTGCTCACGAATACCCGACCACATTTCACGGGGAATGGTTCTCTGCTCCACCCCGGCCAGAAACAGCACAATCACGATCTCATCGAAGGACGTGATAAAAGCGAACAGACCACCCGAGATGACACCCGGTAGAATTAGCGGCATCTGTATTTTGAAGAAGGTGCGCCCTGCCCCGGCACCCAGACTCGCCGAAGCACGCGTCAGAGAGTGATCAAACCCCACCAGCGTTGCCGTCACCGTAATCACCACAAAAGGTGTTCCCAGGGCAGCATGCGCGAGTATGACACCCGGCATGGTATTGGCCAGTCCAATACTGGAATAGAAGAAGAACATGCCAGCGGCGGAGATAATCAGCGGCACAATCATGGGAGAAATCAGTAACCCCATGATCAGACCTTTAAAAGGCATTTCCGAGCGGGATAACCCCAAGGCCGCCAACGTACCGAGAAAGGTTGCAATCAACGTAGACGCAATTCCAATGATCAGGGAGTTCTGGATCGATGTCATCCAGGATTCGGATGCAAACAAATCACGATACCAGCGCAGTGAATAGCCTTCCGGGTTCAGCATTAACATGTCACGCGTATAAGTGAAGTACGGTTCAACGTTAAAACTCAACGGCACCATAATCACAATGGGCGCGATTAGAAAAAAGAAGATCAGCGCGCAGATCACACGAAACGTGTAATACCAGGTTCGCTCCAGCGGTCCCGCATACGTTGGTACTGCCATCGTTTTCGCTCCTTCAACCCAGCTTCAGGGAATCTGCACCGACCAGGCGGTTATAGACCCAATAGAGAATTAATACGCTGATCAGCAACACAGACCCAAGCGCCGCCGCCAGCCCCCAGTTCAGGGAGGACTGCATATGATGCGCAATTAGATTGGAAATCATCTGGCCAGACTGACCACCCACCAGCGCCGGTGTAATGTAATAGCCAATGGAAATAATAAACACCAACACAGCACCGGCACCGATCCCCGGTAGCGTTTGTGGTACATAGATGCGCCAGAATGCCGTCCAGGGAGTGGCACCAAGACTTTTCGCGGCGCGAACGTAAGACGGTGGGATGGTCTTCATTACGCTGTAGAGAGGCAGCACCATGAACGGCAACAGGATATGTGTCATCGCGATAATGGTGCCGGTCATGTTGTAGATCATACCCAGACGGCCATCATCCCCGATAAACCCCACGGCAATCAGCAATTCGTTAATTACCCCCTGTTGCTGCAATAGAACAATCCAGGAGGTGGTTCGCACCAGCAGGGACGTCCAGAATGGCAGCAGCACGAAGATCATCAGCAAATTGGCATGACGCATCGGCAAGCTGGCCATCAAGAAGGAGATCGGGAACCCCAGTAACAGCGTTATCAGCGTTATTGTCAGGCTCATACCGAACGTTCGGATGAACAAATCGGTGTAAATGCGCCGGTTTTCATCCTGAAGAACGACATCGCCCTGTTCATTGTAGGTGCCATCGAACGCGGCTATGTAATAAGACGCTGTTAGTGGTCGACCTTCACGTTTGATAATCCGATAGAACGCAGGGTCGTTCCAAAGCCGGTGGGAATCCAGAAACGCCTCTTTATATGGCGGCTCCATGTCCTCTACCGAACGCGATGTCCGCATCAGCGCTCCGCGGGCTGCACTGATTTCATAGTTCAGCCGAACCGCCAGTTGACCGACGGTCCGGTTCGCGCTGGCTACTGCAAGTTCCTCCGCCAGTGCCTCAAATACGGATTCATCGGGTATACCTTCGCCGTCCCAGTCTTGCAGCGCCTCAAGTGTTTTCGGGATTGTCGAAATGACCTGCGGGTTATCGACACTGCGCCACATCATTTGCCCGATGGGAAAAATGAACGATATCAACAAGTAAACAAGCAACGGCGCAACCAACAAAAAAGCCATCGCAGTGCGTTTGCGCTCGGCTCGCTTCAAGCTGGCTTTCAACGGCGTTCCGTCAACGGTCACCATCTGTCCATTGACCATATGGTCGATGTTGTGTCCGCTTTGGGTACCGTCTGACTGGCTCATACTCACTCCTGTTCACCCCTGTTCTGATTTTTTTCCGTGATCATTCACTTGTAATACGACCGCAAAAAGGTCATTTATTCGAGTTGATCTAAAGCAAAATTTTTATCTTAGATGCTCATGCCACTACATCTTCAATGCAAAAAACCCTGGTTTAGAAACGCTCTTTGTTATCGTCGGGAAGTCAGTAATGCAAACGGGGTAACGCAGTGCGTTTGCGTTGCCCCGCTTGCGGGTCTATTGCTGTGGTTTATCCACGCAACATCCAGTTGGAGAATCGCTCACGCAATTCGTCGCCATAGTCAGTCCAGAAATCATTATTCAACAATATCGGAGATTCATAGTTAGCGGGGTTGGTCGGCATGTGCGGACGCATGTCAATACCCAGATCAGCATGTTCGCTGACCAGAGGCGCTGAAGACGCACGGGCCGGGCCGTAGGAAATGTACTTGGCCTGGTCTGCCAGACGTTGGGTATCCGTCGCCCAGTAAACGTACTCAAGCACTTCTTCCTGGTTCGGGCCGTAAGGAATTACCCAACCGTCCCACTCAACGATCTGGCCATCCCAGATGATTTCAAATGGTTGACCTTCAACTTCGGCAGCGTTGAAAATCCGGCCGTTGTAACCTGTAGAGAAGGCTACTTCCTGATCCGCTAGCAGTTGAGGTGACTGTGCACCTTCGGTCCAGAACACCAGATTGTCTTTAATGGTATCCAGCTTGGCAAAGGCACGATCTACCCCTTCAGGCGTTGCCAGCACGTCGTAGATATCATCCGGGTTTACACCGTCGGCAAACAAAGCCCACTCAAGGTTACCCGCAGGTCTGTCCTGAATGGCTCGGCGGCCCGGGAAATCTTCCGGATTGAAGAAATCATCAATGCTGCCAGGCTGATTATTTTCCGGGAACATTTCAGTGTTGTAAGTAACAACGGTGGAATAAACGATCTGCGGAATGAAGCACTCACCCAGGCTACCCGGCAGGAAGTCTTCGCTTGCAGGCGTGCCATCGGGTGCCGGTGCCAGCATTTCATCAGCATCGACAGGCATAATAATGCCCTCGTCGCAGGCCAACTGGGCATCTGACGGCAACATGTCGACCAGATCCCAGGTAACATTGCCAGCCATGCTCTGCGAGCGCAAACCTGCAAGGGCGTTGGCTGAACCATCATCATTAATGATCGTAACGTGATCCTTAACGGCAACGTAGGGCTCGTGGTAGGCGCGAACCTGACTTTCCGTGTATGCACCACCCCAGGAGACAATGGTCAGGTTTATGGGGTCTTCTGCGTGTACCGCTGTCACAGCCAACAGGCTGATCGCGCTGCTGACTCCAAGCATTCTAAGCATCGGCTGTTTCATGGGTAACTCCTCTTATGAATATAAACCAGGCAACACTGCCTGGCCGCTTTTTGCCACCAAACCTACTGGACAGATGCCGGAAACCAAAGCATCCGGCCCAGAGTTCAGCGAATCATTCGCCGCGCGATCAGGAAGCATCCAGTGCGCGACAATCATGTTCCGACCAACCGATGCGGACTGACTGACCCACACGCATGGAATGATGATCGGAAGAATTGGGTACTTTCATAATAAAATCGTCACGTCCACAGACACTGACCCGTGACCGGATGTGGTCGCCAAGATAAATCAGCTCTTTTACCGTGGCGTCAAACGTATTCGCGTACTGAGTGCCTTCTTTTACCACCAGGGCGCGCTCCGGCCGCAACGACAGGGTGGTTTTATCCCCCACTTCGTTAACACAAACCTTCAGAGCTTTCACTTTGGAACCATCGTCAAGACGCACCTGAGCGAACTCGCCATCAATGCTTTCAACCTGGCCCTGCATGCGATTATTTTCGCCAATAAACTGGGCTACAAAGGCGTTCTCGGGCCGTTCGTAAAGATCGGCTGGTGATGCCAGTTGCTGTATACGCCCGTCATCAAATACCGCAATACGATCGGACATGGTCAACGCTTCTGTCTGATCATGGGTCACATACACCACGGTAATACCCAAACGATCATGCAAGTGCTTGATTTCATACTGCATGCGTTCGCGCAGGTTTTTGTCCAGCGCACCCAGAGGCTCGTCCATCAGCACCAGTTCGGGCTCAAACACCAGCGCTCGCGCCAGAGCCACCCGCTGCTGCTGCCCACCGGACAGTTGCGCCGGCCGCCGGCCTGCAAAGGCTTCCATCTGCACCATACTCAGCGCGTGCTTCACTTTTTCTTCCCGTTCGCTCTTACCCATACCGCGAACTTCCAGTGGGAACGACAGGTTTTCACCAATGGTCATGTGCGGAAACAGTGCGTAGTTCTGAAACACCATGCCGATGCCGCGTTTGTGAGGAGGGATGTTATTGATGGCTTTGCCATTGAGAAGAATGTCGCCGTAGGTCGCTGTTTCAAAGCCTGCCAACATCATCAGACAGGTCGTTTTTCCTGAACCGGAGGGCCCCAGCATGGTGAGAAACTCACCTTTGCTAATGGCCAGATTCAAATCCTTGACAACCAACTCCTCCCCGTCATAACTCTTTTGCACACGATCAAAGGCTACGAATACTTCACCGGGTTTTTCATTCTCCAACGTGACATCTCCTGTGTTGTTTTGACTGCTTTAACATACGCCTGCCCTGCAGGTGACGTCGATGAAATCCCGATGACTGCCTTAAAGAAAATGACTCATTCCGAGCATCAACAATCATATGTCCACAAAACCGGACAACCCGACCAATCAATTGTAGTCTAAGCGTATGCAAATACTTTGCCGACTGTCCAGATTCGCTAATCCATCATGACCACAGGCTATTTTGCCAGCTTTTTTGTTGTCACAACCCTGTATAGGAAAGGTTGCAGTCAGTTGCGGTCAAATAACGTGCAGACTTATGGTGCATGATGTCCTTCTTTGGGGCAATGCTCACTTGCGACCATTTGGTAACACTTTCACCCTGCTTAAGACACAGCCAGCACTCTCTTATTACAGTAAACATTGTTTTAGTGATTTTGCAAGAATGTCCCGGCCTCCCCCTGTTAGAAAAAGGTAATCAGGCAGGCGTTAAAACAAGGGTTATAATGACATTGAATCAGTCAGGCACAGAGCCACTTAGTTGCACCTGAAGAGGGCACGGTTTTGGTGGAGAGCGGCATAATGGATCGGTGCCCAGTCGACATCACAGACACAAAAAAGGGCACTGCCCGAAGACAGCACCCTTTTTGCTACGCCGTTTTACAACGGCTCATCCGACACTCGCCAGCTTGGAACAGCCTGTGCCGGGTATTCTATTTCACCGCAATCAGAGAACGACGATGTTCTCAGCCTGGGGGCCTTTCTGGCCCTGAGTAATGGTGAATTCTACTTTTTGGCCTTCAACCAGCGTCTTGAAGCCTGAGCCAGAGATGGCGCTGAAGTGAGCGAAAACGTCAGGGCCATTTTCCTGCTCGATGAAGCCAAAACCTTTAGTTTCGTTGAACCACTTGACGGTGCCGGTAGTCGTTGACATGAGTATAACCTATCAATTTACAAGTAATGTATTGCTCCCCGGGCATAAGCAGAACCCTGCCTGACCCGTGAGAACCTTTTTTGCTTTTCAGTGTTGTTAATACTTATGGATAACCGACGAGTTCAACTGACAACAGCACTTACAGTGTTCACATCAAGCTAACATTCATAAATAATAAGACGTACTTTCAAGCTGCAATCATGTTAGCCGACTGCTAATTGATGTCAACAATAAATCGGATGAGCCCGCAGTGGTGGGCCTTAGCAGAGGTTCCGGTATTTTTCTAACACCTTGAATCCTATCCATTTATTACTTCAGATAGCACCATCGAACAATTTTTCATTCCGGCCTATTCTTTCAACATTATCCCCTTTCCGACCTGAACTTATGCCCAAAAATCAAGAGCTACCAACGCTATTTGCCACCCGGTGGAACCTGGCGGATGGGGGTGGATGATCGGACCGTGGTCGATGCCAGGTTTCGGGTTCGAGGTGTGCCTGGGTTAGGTGTTGGCTAGCGGAAATACCAATGCGCCTGCTCAGGTATTGGCAGAACGAGCGGCCGACTGGGTCCGGCGGGGGGAACAGCGTAAAAGCGGCGTGGCGAAGGCTGGACCACTGAAATAGCCTTTCTGCTTCAGCTTTCTTTCCAGACCCAACGGACAGGTTCGCCAAAATCGTCGTATATCCAGACTTTCTTTGGCCCACGGTTTTTGATTTTCCGGTTTTCTTTGTGCTTGCGCGACTCGATGGCTGCGATCACTTCGGGAACAGGCGTGCGCTCCTTGGGCGGTTCCTGGCTCTGACCCGATTGGAACGGGTTGGACCAGGGTTTATTGCGGTCGAGCCCGGTCTCACCGCGTTCAATCGGTTTAATCTGGCCGCCTTCGCGCAGGAAGGCATCAACCTGGGATTCCAGGTCTTTTCGGATGTCTTTTTTATCGATCGGACGCTTCACCACTGGCCTCGGCTGACTGGACCCGCTCACCCGAAGTTTAGCAAATTTCACCCCAGCTTCCGAACCGGTGGTGACATCTGGTAGGCGGCGACGTTTGAACGAACCCGGGAAACTCATTCGCCTTTCAACTGTTTCAGCAGGCTGGCTGGTATTTCATGGATGATCAGGCGTTCATTATCGGCATCAAATTGCACGTCTTTCCCCAGGTTAATGTTGCTGAAGCTGATAGAAACATCCTTGCTTCTACCCGAGTAGCGAATGTATTTCTTAAGGCTTTTGCGGTCCGGAATAAAGGTTTCCTTTAGACTCGGCTGTTCCTGTTCGATGAACTGTGAAAAAGAGGCATCGGCGTCGGCCTGTAGCTCTTCTGACAGTACCCGGTAGGACACCGGCTCTCCCATCTTGTCTTGCTCAATACAGAACTCGGCCGCTTTTTTGCGGTAATTTTGACCCTTGTCTTCCGGCAATTGCACCGAAAATGCATCGACAACCGCCATAAAGGCCTCGGTATCGGCACTGGTATCGACAGTGGCGACAAAATCCACGAAGTTCAGCATGGCATCCTGCAAGGCTTTGTCACCGAAGCCAAAGCTGATTGTCAGGTATTGACTGGCCGTCTCTTGCTGCCATTCGGTCACGTCCAGACAGATACCAAAGCCGAGTCGACCGTAATCAATCAGGCGGCTGTCACTCAGATTCAGATCGTGGGTGATCGACAACCCGTGCTTATGCCGCAACTGAAAGAACCAGACCTGACGCCCGGACTCCAGCTGTTCATCGGCAAACAGCCAGTAACCCTCTGATTCAACGCCGTCGCTCTCCAGCGCCAGAGCCAGCCGTTCCATGATTTGCTGGCTCCAGGTTTTAAAGCTGATGCCATCCTTCAGCCACTGACCGGTCAGCGCCTTGAAATGCCCGGCCTGGTCAGCGAAACCACCGTACCGTTTGCTGGCGCGGCCGGCAAAACTGCTTTTAACTTCCCCAACCAGCGTCAGGGCCCCATCGTCGACCGTTAAGACTTCATCCTGTAAATGCAGATCAGTTTTGGTGTCAAGTCGAGTCAATTGGTGGACAATCAGATGGTTCAATGACAATGGTCTAACCCCGGAGTCTACAATTTGAAACAGCGGAACAGTATACGGGTTAATCGTCGCCTTGTCGGTCTTCCTGTCATGTTTAGTGGCTGAGGGCTATCCTGGCGTGCCATTAGGACCTTGAACACCGGTTTGCACAGGGCCGTCAGACGGTAGACAAAGCCCCGACAGACTGTCATTCTTGGAAACGGTTACAAGCTATCAGGGCGCCAACTTATGGGCAGCCCGGAGGCAGCAGTACTGGCTGTACCGCTGTTCGTTCAAACAAGGGCACGGGGTGCATAAGGCTGAAGCACGCCAGCGCTACGGATCCAGGCAATTCGGTTCCCACAATGAATCAAAATGAAGAATTCATTGAATACCACAGAACATTGATGTCGCTCAGTCACGACTCGGCGTTTATCCAGAGCTCACGGATTGAAAAGATGTCGGCACTGCTGGACCTCTGCGGCCGGCTACTGCGTGTAGAACGCGTCAGTGTCTGGAAACTGACTGACAATGGTGATGCCATCAATCTGGAGTGCCTGAATACACTCAGCGACGGCATCTTTACCAATGACACCACCCTCACCCGGAAACAAAACCCCCGCTATTTCGATGCAATGCTGACCGCAGAAGTCATCGACGCCCGCCATGCCATTACCGACCCCCGAACCCGAAAATTCAACGACTTCTACCTGCAACCACTGGGTATTGAATCGATGCTGGATGCTCCGGTGTTTGATGGCAGCAAGCTCAGCGGGGTTATTTGCCTGGAAGCGACCAGCCATCGAGCCTGGACACTGCCCGAAATTTCAATTGTTACCGTCGTGGCCGACACCATCAGCCTGATCAACTCCTACGAAGCCTGGCATGCCTCCCAGCAAGCCCTCGATTTTATCAGTCACTACGATGAGCTGACCGGCCTGCCCAACCTGCGAGCATTTCGCAAACACCTGGAGTACCTCTGCCAGGTCATCGAATACCCGCCTTCAATGGCTGTTTTCTGGATAGACATAGACCGAATCAAGAGCATTAACGATGGCATGGGTGAAACCATTGGCAATCACCTGATTCAGGAGACCGCGAGCCGGATCCAGTCGTTACGTATCAGCGGTAAGGAAAAAGTCGCCCGGTGCGGCGGCGACGAATTTCTGTTACTGATTCGCCACCCCGCTGAACCGGACGCGCTGCGCCAGTTAGCCGACCAGATTCAGGCGTTGCTGTCTCAACCCCTGTCGATGACTGACGTGGATGTAGCCACAACGGTATCCATCGGCATCAGCCTGTACCCGGCCGATAGCAAAGACCCTCAGGGCCTGCTCAAACAAGCGGAAGCGGCTATGTACCAGGCCAAAGACTTCGGCCGTGGCCAGGCCCGGTTTTTCAACGCAGAGCTGTCGAAAAAGGCCCGCCAGCGTTTTCAGGCCGAGGCGGAATTGCGCCATGCCATTGCCTCGCGTGAGCTGGTAGCTTTCTACCAGCCGATCGTCGATGCCTTCAACCAGAACATTGTCAGTGTCGAAGCCCTGGTGCGCTGGCAACACCCTGAACGCGGGCTGATCAGCCCTGACGGGTTTCTGGATCTGGTTCGCTCGGCTAACCTGATGAAAGAGCTGGGGCAGGCTATGCTGGAGACGGTACTTGAAGACGTTCTAAAACTGCGTAAACAGGGTATACCGATTCCGGGCATCAGTTTAAATCTGTCGGCCGAACAATTGCTCGACCCGGAGTTCGCCGGATCAGTGCGCAACCAGTTACAACGCGCCCAGCTACCGGCATCGACGCTGGATTTCGAAGTCACCGAAGACGCCATCGAAAGCGACACAAAAACTTTGCACGACAACCTGACCACCCTGGTGGAGATGGGTGCCAGTCTGTCGATAGACGATTTCGGTACCGGCTACTCCTCGCTGTCACGGTTAAAGCACCTGCCCTTCACTCACCTGAAAATTGATCGTTCATTTGTTTCAGGCTTGCCAAACAAACAGGACGACAAGGCCATCACCTTGTCGATTCTCGGCCTGGCCCGGGGTCTGGGTATGTCGGTCGTTGCCGAAGGGGTCGAGACTGCCACCCAGGCAGACTGGCTACAGGCACAGGGCTGCGCCTGCTTACAGGGCTACCTGCTACACCGTCCCATGCCATTCAAACAACTGGCTGCATTGCTGCGAGACCGTTAGGGCAATCGTTTAGACGGCAAAAACTCATCCAGCACGATGGTTTCCTGAGCCTGCATCAGGCTTTCCGCGCGGATCATGTGCGCCCGCATCACACGTCGCACCTCGTCTTCGTCTTTGCGCTTCAGTGCCCCCAGCAACTGCATCTGAAAATGCCGGCCGGTTTCCCAGAGTTCCGGGTTAGGCAGGTCATAGATGTCGTGGCACAGGCGCAGATTTTTCAGTAACCCGAGCAAGAAATGACAGGTAAAACTCAGAATGGGGTTGGGGCACAAATCGACCAGCACTTCATGAAAGCTCAGTTCAGCCAGGCGCTGGGAATGTTCTTCCTGCTGGTTTTTGGGCGGCGCATCGTAGATGGTCATGGTGTTCTGCAGCCGCTGAAAATCGTCGTTCGACAAACGACCACAGACTGAAGCGGCGAGTTCCGGTTCCAGATGAATGCGCAGCTGATAGATATCGTGAATGGTGATGTCTTTAAAGTAGAAGTAGTTGGCCAGCAACGACATCGCACGGTCCGGTGGCACATCGGCAACAAAAGCCCCGCCGCCGGGGCCGGTTCGGGTGATGATCAGGCCCTGGGTATCGAGTGCCTTCAGCGCTTCACGCACGGTGCCTTTGCTGGCGACAAACTGCACCATTAATTCTTTTTCCTGAGGCAAGCGGTCGCCCGGTTTCAGCCGGTGCTCCGCGATCAGCCCCTTCAATGCATCAGCAACCTGGTCGGAACGTTTAGTCATGGTTATTCGCATTCGGTGGAGACAGCGGATGATAACACGCCACCCGGTGACCGGTCGCCAGAGCATCCAGCTCAGGATCGGACTGCCGGCATTCGGCTGTGGCGACCGGACAACGCGCCGCGAAAGCACAGCCCGCCGGCGGGTGCATTGGGTCAGGTAACTCAACCGCATCGTCTTCCGGCGGCAACTTGCGAACCGACTGACCGGGAACACTGTCGAGCAATCGCTGGGTATAGGGATGGCGAGGCTGACTGAAAATAGCGTCGACCGGCCCCTCTTCGACAATACGCCCCAAATACATGACCGCCACCCGGTCGCAGAAATTGCGCACCACACCCAGATCGTGACTGATAAACACATAGGTTAACTGCAACGATTCGCGCAAATCCTTGAACAGATTTAGCACTTGCGCCTGAACCGACACATCGAGTGCCGATACCGGTTCATCGAGGATTAGCACCTCAGCCTCAGCCGCCAGTGCCCGGGCCACACCAATGCGCTGAGCCTGACCGCCAGAAAACTCATGGGGGTAGCGTTCCAGAAATTCAGGACGCAGATTGACTTGCGTCATCAACTCATCAAGCCGCTGCTGGCGTTGTTCTGCCGACAGCCCCTGCAAATAAATCAGCGGGGCCGACAAGATCTCGCGAATGGTTTTACGCGGGTTTAACGACGAGATCGGATCCTGAAAAATATACTGAACCCGGCGTGCATGCTGTTTGAGGTTCACCTTACCGTTGGCACCCACCAGGTCTTTGCCGTCCAGTTGGATACGGCCTTCGCTGGGCTGGTCGAGCCCTACCAGCATCTTGGCCAGCGTGGATTTGCCACAACCGGATTCGCCGACCACACCCAGAATTTCACCGGCAACCACCTGCAGCGTAATGCCCCGAACCGCTTGTACGGAGGGCCGGCGTTTGCGCAAGAGGGTCAGGCCGCCGCCGAAGTGTTTTACCAGATCACTGACGTCCAGTTTGGTCTGCGTTGTCATAAAACCTCCCGCGCGAAGATGCAGCGTGCTTGCCGGCTGTCGGTCAGTGTTTCCAGTTCGACCGGAGCAGCCCGGCAGGCGTCGGTTACCTGATCACAACGATCGGCAAACTTGCAGCCGACCGGCAAGTCATTCACCTTAGGCGGCAAGCCGGGAATTTCAGTCAGCCGGTCAGTTACCCGGTTAACATCCGGAACGCAGGCGATCAGTCGTCGGGTATAGGGGTGTACCGGCTTGGCCAGCACCTCAGCTACCGGGCCCACCTCGACCAACTCTCCGGCATACATCACTGCAACCCGATCGCACAGCTCTGCCACAACGCCAAAGTCATGGGTGATAAACATCAGGCTGGAGTTTTGTTCGTGCCGAAGCTGATTCAAGAGTTTCAGCACTTGTGCCTGAACCGTTACATCCAGGGCGGTGGTAGGCTCATCGGCTATGATCAGTTGCGGTTCATTGGCCAGTGCCATGGCTATACTGACTCGCTGGCGCATACCGCCCGACAACTGATGCGGATATACCTTGGCCCTGGCCTTCGCATTGGGTATACGCACCTGCTCCAGCAGAGCCACGGCTTTATGCCAGGCCGCCTGATGGCTCAACGGCTGATGCGCTCGCAAGGCTTCCACCAGCTGATCACCAATTGAAAACAGTGGGTGCAGCGTCGACAGCGGATCCTGAAAAATGTAGGCCAGTTCACCGCCGCGCAGGGTACGCAACCGGTTATCATCCACCGCTAACAGATTTTCATCCCGATAATTCACCTGACCATCCATGATGGTGCCCGGCGGCGATGCCACCAGCCCCAGCAACGACATCGCCGTGACCGACTTGCCGGAACCCGACTCACCGATGATGCCCAGGCATTCGCCGGGTGCGATGGAAAAACTCGGCCCATTGACCGCATGGTGAACTTCGGAACCAATGTGAAATTCGGTGCGCAGTTCGACCACATCCAACAATCCCTGTTGCGCCTGTGCCGGTGCCCGTTTGGCCGCACTGGCGACCCGGGTTCGGGCCGCCGGGCGCATCAGAGCACCGGCTTTTAAACGCGGATCGAGTGCATCACGCACGCCGTCACCGAGCAAATTAATGCTCATGACCAGAATAAAAATTACCAGACCGGGCAAGGTCGCCACATGAGGGGCATTAATAATCAACCGCCGGCCTTCACCGAGAATGGAGCCCAGATCCGCCGTCGGTGGCTGCGCCCCCAAACCCAGAAACGACAGCCCGGCGGTTTCCAGAATCATCCAGCCGACGGTGGTCGACATGGTGATGACGATGACCGGCAATACATTGGGCAGCACCTCGGTCAGCACAATCATCACATTTCCTTTACCCGACAAGCGAGCCGCGTCCACGAATTCCCGGTTGCGCAATGTCACCGCCACACCCCGGACGTTTCTGGCGAAAAAAGGAATATTCACAATGGCAATGGCGTAGAGGGCATTCAGCAATCCAGGACCGAGCACCGCTACAATGGCCAGTGCCAGCAGAATGTAGGGAAAAGCCATCAGCATATCGATGCCGCGCATCAGGGTGCCATCGACCCGGCCGCCGAAATAACCAGCCAGCAACCCGATGGTGGAACCCAGTGTGGCGGCCACCAGCGTCGCCACAATACCCACTGCCAGAGAAACCCGGGTACCCCAAAGCAGGCGCGATAGCATATCGCGCCCCAACTGGTCAGTCCCCAGCCAGTTGCCGGGGGTAAAGGGCGGCAACAGCCGCTGTGAGGGATCGGTAATATTCGGATCAGCCAGTGGCAACCAGGGTGTCACACTGATCAATAGCAGAATAACGGCGAGCACTATCAAACCAAAACCCGCCAACTGGTTACGCATCAGCAGCTTAAAAGGCCCTGCACGGCCCGACTTTCGAGTCATCACCGACCCGGATGCATTGGCAACCGTCATGACGTCACCCTCGGATCCAGCAGTACTTGCACCACATCGGCGAGCAGGTTAAAAAACACATAAGCGGCCGCCACAACCAACACCCCGCCCTGCACCAGCAACAGATCCCGCGTCGATATCGCCGTGACCAACATACTGCCAATGCCCGGCCATTGAAAAACCGTTTCTATATACACCGCTCCACCGAGCACAAAGCCAGCCTGAATACCGATAACCGGCACAATGCTGACCAGCGCCGCTTTAAAGGCATGACGATAAATAACCCGCCGCTCGGCCAACCCTTTGGCCCGGGCGGTGCGAATATAATCCTGGCGCAACACTTCCAGCATGCTAGCGCGGGTCAGCCGCGCGATCACACCGGTGGCAATAAACGCCAGCGTTCCGGCGGGCAGAATCAAATGCCGGATCAGATCGGGCAAGTCACCGCCGCCATACACAGCGTACATGCCGCTGGCGGGCAACAGCCGCCATTCAACAGCGAATAACATGATCATCAGCAGGCCCAGCCAGAAGGCGGGCGTGGAAATGCCGATCAATACGATCAGCGTCAACACCTTATCGGCGAACCCGTACTGTTTTACCGCCGATATAATGCCGACCAGCAAACCCATGATCGAACACAGAACCAGCGCCGTACCGGCCAGTATCAGCGTCGCGCCAAAGCGTTCGCTAACGATCTCCAGCACTTCACGGTTTTGGTTGAAAGACCGACCCAGATCTCCCTGCAACAGGTTGCCCAGCCAGGTGAAATACTGGCTGACCAGAGGCTTGTCGAGCCCGAGCTGGGCGTTGAGCCGGGCCACGTTTTCGGGTGTAGCATAGGAACCCAGTATTGCGGTCGCGGGATCCCCCGGAATCAGCGCCATAATAAAAAAGACAATAAGGGTCAGGCCCAACAGAACCGGTAAAGTCATTACCAGTCGTTTGCCAATATATGGCCAAATAGGACTGCGCATGAAATACCCTGCCTGCTGTAACTCAAGCTTCGTGGCTATGGTCCGCGTCGGCTACCGGTTATGCCTCTGCAGGGTCGGCGTGAATCCATCCATGGAGCCTAGACCGCAGCATCCATGCTGCGGACTCCCCTGCAGAGGCATAACCGGCACCCGCCGCTCGCATTGTGCGCACTCCAAAACTTGAGTTGATCTTAGAAACCCCGGCCAGTGCTTCGCTTCAAGGCACCGGCCGACAAAGGTCAGTCGGCACCAGGGCCGACGTCAGCTCAATTACGGCTTGCTCACATTCTGTAACTGCAACAGAAAGGAGGGCTGCAACTTGAAGTTCTCGACCGCATCTGTCGCCACGGCATTTTGTTGCCAGTTGGCGATAAAGGCCCAGGGCGCATCGTCGTAAACAATGGCCTGCATTTCCTTATACAGCCGCGCTCGCTCATCCTGATCGGTGCTGGTACGGGCCTGGTTCAGCAACTCATCCACTTTCGGGTTGCTGTAATAGCCCGAGTTGAAGCCACCGTTTTCCGGAAAGGCTTCGGTACGCAACGCCAGAAACGGCAGGGTATCCGGGTCGTTGGTCATCCAGGCCATTTCAGCCATATCCGCCTTGCCTTCCAGTCCCGGGTTAACTTGACCAAGAAAGGTGTTCCATTCATAGGTTTCGATGCTGACATCAAGGCCTACCGCTGCCAGATCAGCCTGAATGGCCGTGCCCATGGAAATGGGGTCGAGCATACCCGAGCCGCCTTCGGTCACGAAGAAGGTTACTTCCGCACCCTCGGCACCGGCCTGGGCGATCAGTTCGCGAGCACGCTCAGGGTCATAGGGGTAAGGTTCGAGCTCATCGTTGTAAGCCCAGCCAAACGCCGGCGGAGTTGGCCCGGTCGCGACCGTTGCGGTGCCCTGCAAAATGTCGTTGACCAGTGACTCCTTGTCGATCGCATAGTTCACCGCCTGACGCACCGCTTTATTGTTGAACGGCGCTTCCTTCATATTGAGAATCAGGAACCACAGGTGCGGACCCGCTTGCTCATAAAGCTCGAAAGAGCCGTCATCCACAAAAGTTGAGACGTTATCCGGCGGCACTTCAACCATCAGGTCGATACCGCCCGAGAGCATTTCGGCCACCCGGGTGTTGGCATCGGTAATGGGCCTGAACACCACCGCTTCCAGTGAGGGCGCACCGTCCCAGTAGTCCGGGTTGCGGGTTACCACCACGCGCTGATTGGCCTGCCACTCTTCAAATTGGAAGGCACCGGTACCGGACGGGTTACGCCCGACTTCTTCGCCATGCTCACGCACCGCTTCCGGAGAAATGATCAGGCCAGTGGGATACGCCAGGTTCGACAGAAAGGGAGCAAACGGCTCGGTCAGCGTGAACTTGACCTGATACTCACTCACTGCTTCGACGGTATCAACCTGACCGAAATAGAACGCCAGCGGGAAGGGGCCGGTGTCGTAGTAAGGATGGTCTTCATCGAGCATGCGTTCGAAATTGAACACCACGGCCTCAGCATTGAACGGCGAGCCGTCGTGAAACGACACGTCTTCGCGCAGATTGAAGGTGTACTCCAGACCATCATCACTGATGCTCCAGTCGGTCGCCAGCGAAGGCTCTACGTTCAGGGTGCCGTCGGCATAGCGCACCAACCCGTCATAGATGTTCACCAGAATCCGGAAATCGTTCACCGCGGTTACCGCGTGAGGGTCCAGAGATTGTGGCTCGGCAATCTGACCGACAATCAGGACGTTGGGGGGCGTTTCGGCCCATAGTGGACTGCTGGCCAGTGCAACCAGTCCGAAAAGCAGGGATTGGACGACGCGTTTCACCTTGAGTGCCTCTCTGTTTTTTTACTGTTTTTATTGTGATTGCGTGCAGAGTGCGCCCCGGTTTTCTCATCCTGTCGAAGCCAGAAGGACTGGGATCGGTCACACTGCCCTACTACATTTATCACTATAAATTAGTGGACGCAATAAATTTTATGATGATAAATTAACCCGACAGTCTGAATGGATACCCCGCATGACCTACTCCATCATCGCCACAGACCCTGCCAGCGGCGCCCTGGGCGTGGCCACGGCCACTGGCAGTGTAGCGGTGGGCGGTTTTGTGCCACACGTACGCTGTGGTCAAGGCGCCATTGCCACCCAGGGGGCTTTCACCAACTGGCTTTATGGTGATCAGGGCCTGGCGTTGCTTAACGATGGGCTGAGCGCCGAACAGGTGCGGAACCGGTTGATTGAAACCGACGAGGGCCAGGCCCAGCGCCAAGTGATTATCTGCGACCGCTGGGGCAACACCGCAGGGCATACCGGTTCGGCCAATCTCAATGCCAAGCTACACCTGTGTGAACCGAATTTCGCGGTCGCAGGCAATATGCTTAACAGCACTGACATCGTGCTGGCCATGAAAAAGGTTTTTCAGCAGTTATCAGCTGCGCCGCTGCACGACCGGCTGCTAGCGGCAATGATGGAAGGCGAGCGCATCGGCGGTGATTTTCGCGGCACCCACAGCGCCGCCCTGAAAGTTCATTACCCCGACAAACCACCGGTCGACCTGCGTGTCGACTGGGCTGAACGGGACTGCATTGAGCAGTTAAAAATTCTGTACCACAAAACCCAAAGCGAACCCTTCCAGGAATTTCTGGCAGGGGTGCCGACCCTGGCTCATCCCACCAAGACCGGCCACGTCAATCGCAAGGAGGTTCGTTAATGTCACTGGGCAAACGCATTATGGAGTGGTCCGGGCAGGCCGCTCGCCATTCAGTACCGGGGCCGGGCGTCACCCGGCTGTTGGGTTCACCGGAACACAAGGCCCTGCTGGCGGATCTTAAAGGCTGGATGATACAGGCCGGGCTGACCACCGAGCTCGATGGCGCCGGCAATCTGGTCGGTCGCACCGCCCCCAAATCAGACCGCAAAACCCTGATCATCGGCTCCCACCAAGACACCGTTCGACAGGGCGGCGCTTACGACGGCATGCTTGGTATTCTGGTGCCGCTGGCCGTTTTGCAGCACCTGCAGGAACAGGCAATCGACTTGCCGGTCAATATTGAACTGATTGCGTTCAGTGACGAGGAAGGCGCCCGGTTTTCATCCACCCTGGTTGGCAGCTCAGCCCTGGCCGGTACCTTTAACCCGGATATCCTGAACGCAACCGATCGCGACGGCATTTCTCTGAACAGCGCCCTGCGCAGCCTGGGCGCCAACCCGGATCAGATTCCGAGCCTTAAACGGGACCCAGCTCAACTGGCGGGTTTTGTGGAAGTTCATATCGAACAGGGCCCGGTTCTGGAATCCCTCGATTTACCGGTCGGTGTGGTCTCCGCCATCACCGGCATTGAACGCCACAAGGTTCACATCACCGGCAAGGCTGGCCACGCCGGCACCACCCCCATGCATCTGCGTCAGGATGCCCTGCTCGCCGCGACCGAGGTAGTGCGCGCGGTCAACGACCTGTGCCAGAACACCGAAGACCTGGTCGGCGTCGTCGGCGAATTGAACGTAACGCCCAATGCCGTCAACGTTATTCCCAGTGGGGTAGACCTGACCATCGAACTGCGCTCCCCCGTCACCCGCATTCGTGAAACAGCCCGTCAACAATTGCTCGCCCTGTTGAATGAACGTATTGCCACCTACGCTTGCCAGTGGACCCATAAACTCGTTTATGAACAGCAAGAAGTAGACTGCTCGCCAGCCATTCAGCAGCAGTTGCACCACGCCATTACCGCCTGCGGCTGGAAACCGCACACATTGTTCAGCGGCGCAGGTCACGACGGCCTGGCAATGGCCCGCAGTATGCCGATTGGCATGCTCTTTGTACGCTGCACCGGCGGCCTCAGCCACCACCCCGATGAAGCGATCACAGAAGCCGATGCCGATGCTGCGGCACAGGTCATCAAACAGGCGCTGTTAAACTGGGAGGTACCGGCATGAGCACCCTACCCCCGGTCAATATCAACCGATTGCTAACCACACTCGACCAACTATTGCGCATCGACAGCCCCACCGGCGATACCGCCGCCATGGAACACGCCATGTGCGAGCGGCTGGCTCCTTTTGGCTGGCAGGTCAACCAGACGCACCGGGGCAATGTGCTGGCGCAATCGGGCGAGGCCCCCAAACGCGTGATCGCGGCCCACATCGACACCCTGGGCGCCATGGTGCAATTCATTCGCGACGACGGCCGGCTCGAAGTTACCCCACTCGGTACCTGGTCCGCCCGCTTTGCCGAAGGTGCCCGGGTCACGGTAAAAACCCGCCAGGGCCCGATTCGGGCCAGCCTGTTGCCGTTGCTGTCATCCGGCCATGCCTGGCATGACGCAGTGGATACTCAGCCGGTGGCCTGGTCGCAACTCAGTGCCCGCCTCGACCGGCCTACCTCAAGCCGGAAAGAAACACTCGCGCTCGGCGTTCAACCCGGCGACATTGTCTGCATTGACCCCGCCCCGGAATTCGACGATTCCGGCTACCTCATCAGCCGGTTTCTCGACAACAAAGCGGGCATCGCCTGCGTATTGGAAATGCTGAATCTGCTACAGGAAAACAATCTGACGCCTGCGCAGCCAGTACTGCTGGCCTTCACCAACGCCGAAGAAATCGGACTCGGTGCAGGAACCGCCCTACCCCGGTCAATTAAAGAATTAATCAGCGTCGACATCGCCCCGGTTGCCAGCAACCAGGCCAGCAGCGAACACAGCGCAACCTTAGGGTACAAAGACGCGCTCGGCCCCCACAGTCGTTCTCTGCTCGACCGGCTCGACCGGATCGCTACGGAACATCAGGTTAATGTCGTGCGCGATGTTTTTCGCCACTACCACAGCGACTGCTCGTCTACTCTCACAGCGGGCTATGACGCAACCACCGCTCTGGTTGGCTTTGGCACAGACAGTACCCACGGTTATGAACGAACTCATCAGGACAGTTTAATAGCGGTTACCCAGTTACTGACCGGATATGTGCTGAGCAACTAACCTCATGAGGTAGGAATTCGCGTAAATTTAACCGCAAATAGTCCGGCTGGCACCAGATTATAAGATGAAACAGAAACAAGTTATCCTGCGAATTCCTGGCTCATGACCCCCGAAAACAAAAAACCCGGCTGACGCTAACCGGGTTTTTTATGTACATCAACGGTGATCAGTAAGCCGCATCGGGCTCGTAGAATTCATCCGCATTATCGGCAGTGATCGGGTCGGCCGCCAGAACCATGCGTGATGGTACGCCATGGTACATGTCGCCCATTTTCTCGCCACGCACACCGTGTACTGCCAGTGCAATGCCGGAAGCAATCATATTCGGCGGATAAGTCACGGTTGCCTTCACGATCGGGTGATTATCACGGATCATACCGATCACGTCTTTGGAACCACCGCCGCCGACCAGAATCTTGATGTCATCACGACCGGACTCTTCAATCGCCGTCAGCACACCCTTGAGCGCATCGTCATCACCGGCCCAGACCGCATCGATATGCGGGTGACGCGCCAGCATGTCTTCCATCACATTCAGAGACGTCTGTGGGTTCCACTCACCGGACTGTGAGTCCAGAATGGTGATGCCCGGGTGACGCTCTATTTCCGCATTAAACGCATTTACGCGTTGGCTGTTGATCGGAATTGAAGGCCCTTCAATCACCACTACATTGCCTTCGCCATCCATTGCTTCGGCCATGTATTTCGCCGCCTGCTCACCCATGCCCGGGTTGTCACCGGCCAGGAACACATCCTGAGTCGGCGTTTCCAGTTCACGGTCAACCACAACGGTGTAAATGCCGTCCTGATAGGTTTCGGCGATCACCTGCTGCAGGGTTGCCGGGTTGTGCGGCAGGATCACAAGCGCATCGATCTGACGCACACGAAGGTCTTCGACATCACCCACCTGGGCCGTGCCATTGTTGGCGGCGAGAATGGTGAATTCAATCTCGGGGTATTTTGCTGACAGGTCTTCCGAAGCCTGACGCGCCCACCACAACAAACCGGCCGTCCAGCCGTGGTCCGCCGAAGGTACACTGACCCCGATGTGATAGCTGTCTTCCCCGAACGCGACAAAAGGCGTCACCGACAAAGCCGTAGCAACCGCCGCCGTTTTTAACAGTTTTTTAAGTTTCATCTTTTCCGTCCACCTCTGGTTGTTGTTATTCCATCCCCCTTTTGCAGGAGAATGCCTACCTAACAAAGCCAGGCGTTTCCCAGCCATGTTTTTTACTTAAACTTCGGAGTTCACCACGAGCTGAGTGACAGGTGCCGGGTGTACCTTTCCGGGGAAGTCCGCAACATGGATG
Source organism: Saccharospirillum sp. (assembly GCF_040881935.1). Classification (NCBI taxonomy): domain Bacteria; kingdom Pseudomonadati; phylum Pseudomonadota; class Gammaproteobacteria; order Oceanospirillales; family Saccharospirillaceae; genus Saccharospirillum; species Saccharospirillum sp. The sequence continues at coordinate 129,262 of NZ_JBBECH010000020.1, forward strand.
TTGCGGTCTAGGCCCCATGGAAGGGTTTATGCCGACCCCGGAAAGGTACACCCGGTGCCTGGCCCGGACTCCTGGCAATACAACGAAACTGAACTCCAAAGCTTGACAAACTCCTACTGCTGGCGTTTGTATTGCACCAGCACGGCGATAATGATTACCGACCCTTTAACCAGCCCCTGCAAATAGGGCGATACCCCGAGCAGGTTCAGCATATTGTTGATAATGCCCAGAATCAGCGCACCGATAACGGTGCCCCAAATCGACCCCTTGCCACCGGACAATGCCGTACCGCCGATTACTACCGCTGCAATGGCATCCAGCTCATAAAGCACACCGGCATCGGACGGGCTGATTGAATTGAGACGGGAGGACAGCATGATCGCCGACAAACCCACGCAGGCACCGGCAATGGTAAAACTACCCAGAATCACCGACCGGACCCGAATGCCCGAATAGCGGGCGACCTGCGCATTGGCACCGACGGCGCACAAATGACGACCAAAGCGGGTATAAAACAGCAGAATGTGCGCCCCGACCGCCAGAATCAAAAACGCCCAGACCGGAATCGGAACACCCAGCCAATAGCCGCCACCCAGGTCGGGAAACAAAGGGTTGCGGGAGACTACTTCACCGGCGTCAGTCAGGTAGAGGGCCACGGAGCGGAAAATCGACATGGTGGCCAGCGTTGCGATGAAAGCGGTTATCTTCCCCCGGGTTACCAGCAGACCGTTGAATACACCAAAGAGCGCACCACTGCCAAGTGCCACCAGAATCCCGACCACGATGGCCATGACCGGATCGGTCACTGCGTTCAGCGCATAGAGCAACAGCACACCGACCAGGGCGACCATGGACCCTACCGACAAATCAATGCCACCGCCGATGATCACAAAGGTGACCCCGATGGCGATGATGCCGGTGTAGGAAACCTGCCGCATAACGTTGGTCAGGTTCCGGGTATTCAGAAAATATTCACTGGCCAGTGACGATGCGATCAACAATACAACCAGAGCAATCAAAGGGGCCAGAATGGTCAGGTCCAGGCCCAGCCGATTGACGGTACTGGAGAAGCGATCAGTCATTTGTTTTACCTGAGTCATGACAACGCGGCTCCCGCGCCGGTTATTGCCGATGCGCCCCGGGCGCCCGCTGCGTACAACATGATGTCTTCCTCAGTTATCTGTTCATCGTGCAAATCGGCGACGATGCGCCCTTCGCGTACCACCAGCACCTGATCGCACAAGCCAATAATTTCTTCCAACTCCGACGAGATCACCAGAATCGCCTTGCCCTCGCTGGCGAGCGTTCGGATCAACCGGTAAAACTCGTGTTTGGTACCCACATCAATGCCACGCGTGGGTTCATCCAGGATCAGAATCTCCGGTTCAATATCCAGCAATTTAGCCAGATATACCTTCTGCTGGTTGCCGCCACTCAACAGCCCCACCTCCGTATTAAGACTCGCCGTGCGAATACTGAGCGCCTGCTGATAATGTTCGGCCTGGCGGCGCTCGGCCCGGTGGTTTATGAGACCTTTGATATAACGCTTCAAACTCAACAGTGTGATGTTTTCGATCAGATTAAAACTGAGCACCAGGCCCTTTCCCTGCCGGTCTTCCGACAAATAAGCCAGGTTATGACGATGCGCATCTTCCGGCGAGGTGATGCTGCACGGCTCACCGTTTATCAGCACCTGACCCGAGGTTTTTTCGCGCAACCCCATAATAGTTTCCGCAATTTCCGTTCGCCCGGAACCGACCAGACCAGAGAGCCCCAGAATCTGTCCGCGATGCAGGGTAAAATTCACATCGGTGACCAGTCGGTCCAGAGACAGCTGACGGACTTCCAGTGCAATCTCACCGGCATGTCCTTGCTTCGGTGGAAAGACCTGCGACAGTTCACGGCCTACCATTTTCCGGGCCATGTCTTCTTCATCCAGATCGGCGGTTGACCGTTGCTCCACTACCTGACCATCGCGCAGGATCAACACACTGTGGCAGAGGTCTTTGACTTCCTTGAGCTTGTGGGAAATAAACAGCACCGCAACACCGGCAGTCTGCAAGCGACGCACAACATCGAACAGCACACTGACTTCACGATCGGTGAGCACCGTGGTTGGTTCATCCAGAATGACAACCTGGGCATCATCGACCAGCACGCGCGCCACTTCGACCATTTGTTTTTCAGCGACGCTGAGATGACTGATCGACGCTTCAGGGTCGAGGTTCGATTGCAGACTTTCCATGACCTCACGGGTCTTGCGACGCATGGTAGTGCGATCCAGAAAGCCGTGTTTACGGAGCTCCTGTCCGAGAAACACGTTTTCATAAACACGCAGGGTGGGTACCAGGTTAAACTCCTGCGGAATCATCGCGATGCCCAACCGACGGGACATCACCGGGTCCAGCTCGGAATAACGACGGCCGCCTATTTCCAGCGAACCGACACTGGGCTGATAAACCCCGCTGATCAGTTTCAGCAGCGTCGATTTACCGGCCCCGTTTTCCCCCAGAATGCCGATGATCTCACCCGGATGAATGTCGAGATTGATGCCTTGCAGAACGACATTGGGCCCGAACGATTTACCAATATTGTGCAAACGAATAATGGGTTCGGTCATGACGCTGCTCCGAAGTCGAGCGGCGTCCAGGTGCCGTTGTTCTGGTTCGATCGCAAGGTAGCCGCAATAAATTTCAGGCCATCCACCCCTGTCGACACATCTGGTAGCCAGCCGCCCTGTGACGCCGTATTCACATCAGCAGCGAGCGCCTGATAAAGATTGGCAAACCCTTCCAGATACCCTTCCGGATGCCCTGGTGGCAAACGCACGCTCGCGCCGGTGGTGCTGCTGAACCAATCATCCCGGCGTGTAATGCGTTGCCGGGGCTGATTCAGTGGCGAGAACCAGAGCTCGTTGGGATTTTCCTGCGCCCACTCCAGCGATGCTTTCTCGCCAACGACTCTAATGCGTAACGCGTTCTCGAAACCCGGTGCCGTCTGACTGGCCCATAACATGCCAGTGGCCCCACCCTCGAAACGCAGCAGTGCCTGGACGTTGTCATCCAGAACACGACCGGGTACCTGACTGGTTAATTCTGCACTGACGGCCTCGGGTGTTAACCCGGAAATAAAGCAGGCCAATTGAAAAGCGTGGGTGCCGATATCGCCCAAAGCACCGGCAGACCCGGCCCGCTTTGGGTCGAGCCGCCAATCGGCTTGTTTGTTATCGGCTGAGGGAACTTCGCTTAGCCATTCCTGCAGGTATTCGACCTGCAGGCTGCGAATGCGCCCCAGGTCGCCACGTTGAACACACTCGCGCGCATGCTGAACCAGAGGGTAACCGCAGTAATTGTGCATCAGTAAAAAACGCACATGCCGGTCGGCAACGCGCTCTGCAAGATGCTCGGCTTCAGCCAGGGTAACCGTCATCGGCTTTTCGCAAATCACATCCAGGCCCGCCTCGATGCAGGTTAGCGCAATCGGATAGTGCAAATGGTTGGGCGTGGTAATGGCCACGACACGGGCACCATCGTCACGAGCGGCTTCGGCTTTGATTAGGGCGTCATAACTATCGTAGCAACGATTGGGGTCGAGCCTCAGCTGCGAAGCAGTGTCCCGATTACTCTCAGACCGGGTGCTGAACACGCCAGCGACCAGTTCAAAACGGTTGTCCATACGGGCCGCGAAACGGTGCACCGCACCGATCATGGAGCCCGGTCCGCCGCCGATCATCGCCAGGCGCAGGGGAGTCGATTGGGTCATCACAAACATCCTTTATCGGCTATACCGCTCAGAGACCGAGCAGTGACCGGTTGGTGGCTTCATCGGTACCAGCGGCGGCAAAATCATCAAAGGCCTTGTCGGTCACACGAATGATGTGATCTTCCACAAAGCGCGCCCCTTCGGCTGCGCCTTGCTCCGGATGTTTGAGTGCACATTCCCATTCGATAACGGCCCAGCCAGCGAAATCGTACTGAGCCAGTCGCGAGAAAATGCCGTTAAAGTCGACCTGGCCATCGCCCAGCGAACGGAAACGACCCGCCCGATCAACCCAACCCTCGTAGCCACCGTAGGTGCCTTGCAAAGCCGTCGGATTAAACTCCGCGTCCTTCACATGAAACATTTTGATGCGATCACGGAAGTGATCGAGGAAGCCCAGGTAGTCGAGCTGCTGCAGCACAAAGTGAGACGGATCAAATAGGATGCAACAACGCGGGTGATGATCAACGGCTTTCAGAAACCGCTCGAAGGTGGCGCCATCGTGGAGGTCTTCACCAGGGTGAATTTCGTAGCACAGGTCGACCCCGGCGGCATCAAACGCATCGAGAATGGGTTTCCAGCGTAGGGCCAGTTCTTCAAAACCGGTCTCGACCAAGCCAGGCGGACGCTGCGGCCATGGGTAAAGGAAAGGCCACAATAAGGCGCCGGAAAAAGTAGCGTGAGCGGTCAGCCCAAGGTTTTTACTGGCCTTTGCGGCCAGCAACAATTGGTCGACAGCCCAGGCTTGTCGTGCCTGCGGATTCTTGCGTACCGACTCGGGGGCAAAGCCATCGAACAGATCATCGTACACCGGGTGCACGGCAACTAACTGGCCTTGCAGGTGGGTAGACAGCTCGGTAATTTCCAGGCCATAACCGGCCAGCAAGGCAGTCACTTCCCGGCAATAGTCGAGGTCTTCGGCGGCACGCTCCAGATCAAACAGACGTTTATCACCGCTTGGAATCTGCACCCCTTTAAACCCCAGGCTGGACGCCCAGCGGGCAATACTGTCGAGACTGTTGAACGGTGCATCATCACTGACGTATTGAGCCAGAAAGAGCGCAGGCCCTTTGATGGTCTTCATAAACAAACACCTTAGATTTTGTTTTTGTATAATGTAATGCATTACATTCAAGCAGAGTAACTCAGGAAGGTCAACACCCTGCCTACCAGTTTATTTTTGTGTAACAGTAAAAATAAGCTTATATTTAGCCATCTATGCGCTACTGTGGGCTAAGGACTGATGCGAAAACCCCTGTTACTGAATGTAATGCATTACATATCAAACAGCAATTATCTACAATGGGGACCTGACAACCAGCCGGTTTATCCTGAATTGTATCGCTGTGTTACCATCGCCTCTGTTGACTTTGCAGATACGTACCATGCCCACCATTAAAGACGTTGCCCTGGCCGCTGACTGCTCTACCGCCACGGTATCCCGGGCGCTTGCCAACCCGGAAAAAGTGACCGAAGCCACGCGCAAACGAGTGGCCAGTGCCATCGCGAAAGTCGGTTACTCACCGAACCTGGCAGCGCGTAATCTCCGCCGCAGCGAGTCACGCACCATCGTCGTGTTGTTACCGGATATCGCCAACCCGTTTTTCTCGGAAATCATCGCTGGCCTCGAAGACGTTGCCCACCGCGAAGGCTACCGCGTCTTGCTGGGCGACTGCGAACACGACACTGGCCGGGCCCAGGCCTATTTCGATTTACTGCCGACTAACCAGGCCGATGGCATCATCCTGCTGACCGCTGAAATCCCCCTGGCGCTGGTCACCCAACAGGCCCGCGGCAGCCAGATACCGCTGGTGATGGCCTGCGAATATTTTGATCAACTGACCCTACCCACTGTGCGCATCGACAACCCGCTTGCAGCCGCCCGTGCAGTGGAATATTTGTCGTCACTCGGTCACCGGCGCATTGCGACCATCACCGGGCCGATGCAAAACCCCATTTGCATAGACCGCGTCAAAGGCTATCGGTCGGAGATGGCGCGTCAGAATCTACCGGTAAATTCACGCTGGGTGGTTGAGGGCGACTTTGGTTTTCTGTCGGGGTACCAGCAGGGCCAGGGGTTATTGGCCATGCCATCCGAAGAACGCCCCAGCGCTATTTTTTGCCACAGCGACGAAATGGCCATTGGCCTGATGAAAGCCGCACGGGATGCGTCAATCCGGGTACCGGAAGACCTCTCGGTGATCGGCTTCGACAACATTGGTCTGAGCGAATACTGCCAGCCGGAATTGACCACCGTCAGCCAACCCAGAGACGAGATTGGCCGTTGTGCAATGCGCCTGCTATTGGACGTCTTGCGCAAAAAGCAGGTACCTCACCAACAGGTGCTCAGCACCCAGCTGATCGTTCGCGCCAGCACGGCACCGGCACCGGCACCGGCACCGGCACCCAGAGCCTGATTGCAGACGGCCAGCTAGCCAACTCTTAAACGATTAAGTTAACATTGGGTGCCAAGCTGGTTAGACTGGGAAAAAGCCACCCGTTCACACTGCATTGTTGCTGGAAGGCCGCGCCATGGATCATCCGCTCGATTACGACGCCCGCATCACCCTAGACCGCCTGCTACCCCGGCTGAAACCCAAAGCCAGCAGCGATAAGGAATGGGCGGCTTTTGAAGCGAACCTGAACGCCCAGTTTCCCCGACTCTTTGGTCTGCTGCGATCCTTGTATGGAAACCAGTACGACTTCTACTACCACCTGGAAACTACGCTCGACACCTTGCTGGAATCTTTCCAGGCGCGACCGTCCGTATTGCGCAATCAGGACAAAAAACGCCAGGCCGACCCACTCTGGTTCAAACGTGAAACCATGCTCGGGGCCGCCTGTTACGTCGATCTGTTCGCCGGGGACCTGAAAGCTTTGCGCGATCAGATTCCCTACCTGAAAGAGCTTGGCCTGACCTACCTGCACCTGATGCCCCTGTTCAAAGCGCCGGAAGCCAACAGCGATGGTGGCTACGCGGTTTCCGACTACCGCCAGGTAAACCCAACACTGGGCACTATGAATGACCTGAAACGCCTGGCCGCGGCGCTGCGCAAAGAAGGCATCGTGATGGTGCTCGATTTCGTCTTCAACCACACCTCGGATGAACACGACTGGGCGATCAAAGCCCAGCACGGGGAACAGGAATACCTCGATTACTATTTCTGCTTCGACCACCGCAGCCAGATGGCACCCTACGCGCCATACCTGCGCGAAATATTTCCGGAAATACGCCAGGGCTGCTTTACCTGGCGTGACGACATGCAACGCTGGATCTGGACCACCTTCAACAGTTTTCAGTGGGATCTGAATTACAGAAACCCCGCGGTGTTCAACGCCATGCTTGCAGAACTGCTGTTTCTGGCAAACGCAGGCGCCGATGTATTGCGCTTCGATGCCCTGGCCTTTGTTTGGAAGGAAGCTGGCACACCCTGTGAAAACCTGCCCCAGGCGCATACGCTGATTCAGGCTTTCAATGCTGCCGCCCGCATTGCGGCACCGGGCCTGCTGTTCAAATCCGAAGCGATCGTGCACCCGGATGAAGTGGTTCGTTACGTCAGCACCGACGAATGCCAGCTGTCGTATAACCCACTGACCATGGCCATACTCTGGAACAGCCTGGCCACGCGCGATGTCACTCTGATGACGCGCAGTCTGCAGGCGCGTTTTCCGATTCCACCCGATACCGCCTGGGTCAATTACATTCGCTGCCACGATGATATCGGCTGGACCTTCGATGACACCATCGCCTGGAGCCTGGGCACCGACCCGGACCACCACCGCCGTTTTCTCAACCAGTTCTACACCGGTCAGTTCCCCGGTAGTTTCGCCAGTGGCGTACCCTTTCAGGAAAACAAAGCCACCGGTGACTGCCGGGTCGCCGGTCAGCTGGCCTCTCTGGCCGGACTGGAAAAAGCGCTGAATGCTCAGGACCCGGATGAAATTCAGTATTCGATCAACCGAATCCTGCTGATGCACGCCCTGATTTTCAGTATCGGTGGAATGCCATTGCTGTATATGGGCGATGAACTGGGGCTGCTGAACGACTACAGCTATCAACAAGACGTCAATAAACTGAACGACACCCGCTGGGTTAACCGGGTGGCCGTGAACGACGCTGATCTCGATCTAAGAAATCAGCCCGACACGCCCAATGGCCAGGTTTACGCCGGCCTGCAACGATTGATTGCGTTGCGCAAGTCAACCCCGTTATTGGGCGACGCTCACACCCACATTATCGAGACCGGTAACCCTCATATTTTCGGGTTCACCCGAACCCGGGATGCCGAGACCCTGCTGGTACTCGCGAACTTTGCCGATTTCGAACAGCACCTTGATGAGTCGTTAATCGACTCCTTGCTAACCGGCGGGAAACAAGTTGACCTGCTTGAACCGAAAGCAGGCCTTGCCCTGCAAGCGCTGCAACCACACCAGGTACGCTGGCTGACCGTGCAGTAGTTACTGTTGGGTAGACGGCAATGTTACCACGGCCGCCCCCTTGCAGATCCGGACGTG
>NZ_JBBECH010000021.1:0-5663 GCF_040881935.1 Saccharospirillum sp.
GGATATGGAAGGCACCGGGAAAATGCTAGTTTCCCACTCGAACAGTGGAAGACCCGTTTTTAAACAGCCACCGCAACATGACTTCCATGAATGATGCTATTGTTCTCACCGTCGATATTCCGGAAAAACGCTGCCACGGTTAGTCCTCTAAGGCTGGCAGTTGTCACATTCCATACACAAAGAGGGCTTTTAACAATGCAAAGCTTAACAGCACGGGAACTGGCCTCATGGCTCGACGATGCGGGTCGCCACAAGCCTGTTCTGCTAGACGTACGTGAACCCTGGGAATTCGAGACCTGTCATATCGAGGAGTCGCTGGCGATGCCCATGAACACCGTTCCGGACAAGCTATCTGAACTGAAAGCGGAGCAGCCGGTCGTCTGTATCTGCCACCACGGCGTGCGTAGCATGCAGGTCGCGATGTATCTGGAACAGCAAGGGTTCACCCGGGTGATTAACCTGACCGGTGGCGTTGACGCCTGGACGAAGCAAGTGGACGACACCATGCCAACCTATTAACGGAAACATCCTGCCAAGGGTTGTAAGCACCCGCGACCAAACCCATATCACCGTTGTTAGCCCATTAAACTGCTGCGTTCTTCTCAAGGGCAAAGTTCCCAAAGGTTTGTCCGGTTTATTCAAGTTCAGAGGCGCTTTGCCATGCCGACCAATGATTCAAACGACTACACACCTGACGCACCAGGCATTGCGCCCGAAGCGGCCGTGAATGCCGGCAACCAATCAGGGGCCGCCAGGGTAACCACGCTCGACGAACTCGCCGCACTGGCGAACTACTCGTTCATGGACACGCTCAACCGCGACCCGGATGCAAAAGCAGATGGAGCCGATCACGCGCCACGGCAAGTGTTCTCGGGCCACTATGTACCCGTGACTCCAACGCCCATTGAACACCCCGAGTACGTCGCGCACAGCAAAACGTTATTCCGCGAGCTCGGCTTCGACGACAGCCTGGCCCAATCGGCCGACTTTATGGCCATGTTCTCAGGGGACCTGACACAGGTACCGGAGCCGTTGCGTAAGGTGGGCTGGGCGACTGGCTATGCACTGTCGATCTACGGCACCGAATACTACCAGCAGTGCCCGTTCCAGACCGGCAACGGTTACGGCGATGGTCGCGCCGTCTCCATATTGGAGGCCAAGGCCAACGGCAAGCGCTGGGAAATGCAGCTGAAAGGCGGCGGGCGAACGCCCTATTGCCGCGGTGCCGATGGCCGCGCTGTGTTGCGCTCGAGCGTTCGGGAGTTTCTGGCGCAGGAACATATGCATGCGCTCGGGGTCCCCACATCACGATCGCTGAGTTTGTACGTATCCAAATCAGAGAAAGTCCGGCGGCCCTGGTATTCTGAAGGTTCACGCTCCGAGAACCCGGACATACTGGTGCTCGACCCGGTCGCTATTTCCACACGTGTGGCGCCCTCCTTTATTCGGGTTGGCCAGCTTGAACTGTTCAGTCGTCGCGCTCGCAAGAATGAACACCCACACGCGATGGAAGAACTCGAACAGCTAGTGTTGCACCTGATCGACCGTGAATACGCCGGCGAGATCGACCCTAGCCTAAGCACGACCGAAAAGATCGTAGTGCTGGCGCGCCTGTTCCGCGCCCGGCTTACGTCACTTGTCGCCAACTGGATACGGGTTGGCTACTGCCAGGGCAACTTCAACAGCGACAACTGTGCCGCTGGCGGTTTCACGCTCGACTACGGCCCCTTCGGTTTCTGCGATGCCTTTGACCCGACGTTCCAGCCATGGACGGGAGGCGGTCATCACTTCTCATTCCTGAACCAGCCCGCCGCTGCGGAGCGCAACTTCCATTCGTTTTGCTCAGCTTTGCAGCCACTGCTGGTGTCGGATCAGAGCAGCCTGAAACAACTCATCGAGATTCACCGTGATTTTTCAGCGGTTATGCAAGCCGAACTGGAACAGATGTGTGCCGCCAAACTTGGGCTAACAGCCTTCAACGAGCCCTTGTTCAAAGCGCTGGTATCACTGATGGCGCAAACCCCGGTTGACTACACCCTGTTCTTCCGCGAACTGTCGTCGGTACCTGACGACATTACGCCCCTCAGGAAAAGCTTCTACAAAAACTCAGACAATGCCGCATCTTCCGCGAGATCGATGTATGCGACGGACCCCGAAGCAATGGACAAGCGCTGGTCGGAATGGCTCGCCCAATGGCATTCACTCATCAACAGCAGCACTGATGATGCGTCACCCCGTTCCCGTGAAGACATCGCCCGAAAAATGAAACTCGCCAACCCGAAATACACGATGCGAGAGTGGTTTGTCGTGCCTGCGTATCAGCAAGCGATGCTGGGCGACTACTCGCTGGTTCAGGAACTGCAGGATGTTATGACCCAGCCGTACGCTGAGCAGTCGATAGCGGTTGAGGAAAAGTACTATCGGCTTAAGCCATCTCAGTTTTTTGAGGCCGGTGGGTGGTCGCATTACAGTTGCTCTTCATAGCGCAATAAGAACAGTTGTTTGGGGTCTGTGGTTTGTTTTGCTTCCTGTCGCCCAGGGGTCTCTGGCCTCCTGCTGGGTAAGGCGTTAGCGTCCAAATAAGTACCACCATGCCGACACCTGCAGCACATGCTATGGTTCACCATACGCCATGATCAATTAACGTAACCCCAACAGGCCACCATGAAACGCACCGTACTCATTCTGGAAGACACCCCGGACATCGCCGAGCTGGTGCGCATGCATCTTGAGGATCTGGATTGCACCGTGCTGATTGAGCCTCGTGGCGATACTGGGCTTGCCCGCTTCCGCGAGGGCGGCATTGATCTGGTGATACTGGATCTGATGCTGCCGGGGTTGGATGGCCTCTCGGTGTGCCGGGAAATCCGCACCCTGCCTGGCTACACACCGGTACTGATGCTGACCGCGCGCAGTTCGGAGCTGGATCGGGTGCTGGGGCTGGAAATGGGCGCCGATGATTACCTGACCAAGCCGTTCAGCGTGGCCGAGCTGACCGCTCGGGTGAAAGCCCTGTTCCGGCGGGTCGATGCGCTCTCGCAACCGGCCAAAGAACCGGCCAGCGACATCGTGGTTTACGATCAGCTTCGGCTCGACCCTTCCAAACGTCGCGTCTGGATTGCCGAAGCCGAGGTGGAACTGACCGCGCGTGAGTTCGACTTGCTGATGCATTTCGCCAGCCACCCGGGCCAGGTGTTCAGCCGCCTGCAATTGCTGGATGCGGTGTGGGGGTACAACCACGAAGGCTACGAACACACCGTGAATACGCACATCAACCGGTTACGCGGCAAAATCGAACAGGACCTCACCCACCCGCACTACATTCAGACCGTCTGGGGTGTCGGCTATCGGTTCCGGGAATGAGTAGACCCTTCATGATGTTACGCAGCCTCTATGCCCGTCTCTCGCTCGGCCTCTTTGTCTTGCTGGTGGCCGTGGGGCTGGTGTACGCCACCATCAGTCTATTTGCCCTGCGCAGCTACCAGGCATCAGTCAACCAGGAACTGAACCGCAACCTGGCAATGAACCTGGTTTTAGACCAGAACCTGGTCAATAACGGCGAACTGAATTTTGATGAGCTGGATAACCTCTTTTCGTTGTACATGTCGATCAACCCCAGCATCGAAATCTACCTGATCGATACCGAAGGCAACATTCTGTCGTACTCGGCAGACCCCGATAAGATCAAACGCAACAGCGTCTCCATGGCCCCGATTCGCCGGCTGCTGTCAGACCCTGATGCCTACCCCCTACTGGGTGACGACCCGCGCAGCCACGACCGGCAAAAAGTATTCTCGGTGACGCCGGTGCCCTCGGCCGACGACGTTGAAGGTTACCTCTACGTGGTACTGCGCGGCGAGGAGTATGATTCCGCCGAACTGATGGCGCGGGAGAGCCAGTTTTTCATCATCAGTGCCTGGGCCGTAGCGGTGAGCCTGGGCATCGGTTTGCTGGCAGGGCTGGCGGTGTTTCATCTGCTTACGCGCAGGCTAAGGCGCCTGGCGGACCGGCTTGATCACTTCCAGAACCAGTTGGCATCCGACACTTCCCGGCTACCGAACCCGGCCGGTGATGAAATAGACACCCTCGCCTCGACGTTCGAGCGCATGTCGACCCGCATCACCCTGCAACTGGAACAGCTGCAGGAGAAGGATGCCTTGCGGCGTCAGTTGGTGGCCCAGGTGTCGCACGACCTGCGCACGCCGCTGGCGTCGTTACAGGGGTATGTCGAAAGCCTGCTGATCAAGCGCGATAGCCTGAGCGATGAAGAGCAGACGCGTTTTCTAACCATCGCCCTGAACGAATCTCGAAGGCTTGGTCGACTGGTCGATGAACTGTTTGAGCTGGCGGCCCTGGAAGCCCAGGAAAAACAGCCAGCGCCAGAGCCGTTCTCGCTGCCGGAGCTGATTCACGATGTGGTGCAGAAGCATTTATCTGCGGCGAACAGCCGGAATCTTACGCTGTCCGTTGAGGGTGACCTGGCATTACCCCAGGCCTATGCCGACCTCGGCATGACCGAGCGCGTGCTGGATAACCTGATCAGCAACGCCATGGACCATACCCCCGAAAACGGGCGCATTGAGCTGACGCTCGCACAGACTGAAGAGCAAGTGACGGTGACGGTGCACGACACCGGCCCCGGTATCGCCCCGGAAGACCTGCCGTTTATTTTCGATGCGTTTCACCGCGGGCCATCCGAACGCAGCTCGGCCCATGCCGGGCTCGGGCTCGCCATTGCCAGGCGCATCATGGAGCTGCAACAGGGCAGCATCAGCGCGTTTAACCACAGCGAACAGGGTGCTGAGTTCGTGGTCCGCTTGCCGCTGGCAGCTACTGTTATGGCCCATTCAAGCAAAAATTACGATTCGTGATACTTTTGTTATAAATAGCAGACTTTCCTGTGAACCTTTGCCGGCAGACTGTCTCTCGTGGAAGAAGACCCCCTTTTCCCGATCAAGACTAATGAGGTACACAGTATGAAACGGTCTTTACTCTATTCAGGCTTGCTGATCGCAGTTACCTTCGCCGGTGTACAGGTGGTGGCCAGCAACCATGCCAACCCAACCAGCCAGTACGCCCCGACCGACCCTTCGCTTGAAGTCGCGACCTTTGCGGGCGGATGCTTCTGGTGTGTTGAGGCCGGTTTCGAGGCGCTGCCCGGTGTTGCCGAGGCGGTATCCGGTTACACCGGTGGTTCGGAAATGAACCCGAGCTATGAAGCGGTATCCGGTGGTCGCACCGGCCACACCGAGGCGGTTCAGGTTTACTACGACCCGGACGTGATCACCTACGAAGGGCTGCTGCAAGGCCTGTGGCGGATGATGGACCCGACCGATGCCAATGGTCAGTTTGTGGACCGGGGCGCGCAGTATCGCCCGGGCATTTTCTACCACAACCCGGAACAGCAGGCACTGGCGAACGCGGCGAAACAGGCGCTGATGGAAGAAGACCGTTATGAAAAGCCGGTCATCATCGCAATCGAGCCCTTTGAGGCGTTCTACGATGCCGAGGAATATCACCAGAATTACCACACCGAGAATCCGATCCGGTATAAGTTTTACACCCATAACTCCGGGCGCTATCAGTTTATTGATGCGGTTTGGGGAGATGACCGGCACATCGACTACAGCCAGTTCCGCCCCATGGAGATGAACGACATGGAC
>NZ_JBBECH010000022.1:0-5577 GCF_040881935.1 Saccharospirillum sp.
TGGCCACCGTGTTGGTCTATCCGGGGTCGGCGTAGATCCATCCGTGGAGCCTAGGCCGCAGCATCCCTGCTGCGGACTACCCCGGATAGACCAACACGGCAGCCAGTACTCAGTGCAACGGTTAAATTGGCTCATGCCACCAGGGCTCCACTCAACTTTCCTTTATATAACCCAGTGGCAACTCGGTTTTATCCACCACACGCCGCAGCACAAAACTCGAATGCACGCCTGAAACACCCGGTATTCGGGTGATTCGGTTCAGCAACAGCTCCTGAAACACATCCATATCCGGTACCACCGCCTTTAGCATGTAATCAGCATCGTGCCCGGTGATCAGATAGCATTCCTGAATTTCCGGGCAAGCCTCGATCTGGCGTTGGAATTCGTCGAACCGCTCGGGAATGTGTCTGTCCATGCTGATCATGATCACTGCTGTTAATGAAAGCCCCAGTGCCTTGCGTTCCAGCAAGGTTACCCGCTTCAGAATGACGCCAGCGTCTTCCAGCGCCCGCACCCGGCGCAGGCACGGTGAAGGCGATAGCCCGACGCGTTCGGCTAGTTCCTGATTGGTGAGGCCGCCGTCCTGTTGCAGGCAATCCAGAATGCGGCGGTCTGTTTTATCGATTCTGATCAGTTTTTCGCTCATGGTGGCTTAATCTCGCTCTAAATCTAAATTAATAGCAATTAACTGCTCAAAAATAGCGATATTAAGTCAAATAAGCAAACACATTGCCCAACGGCCTGGGTATCATAAGGTCATTGCTCGGGTGAGTGGCGGTTACCGCGGCCACAGACCCCGACTGTCCGGCTCACAAGGCCAGACAGTGCCAGCGACGACCCCGTTGCTGGCCCAGCAGGTGCCAGGCCCTTAACCCCAGGGTTGCGTTTACCTGACCAGGCGGTGCACGCCGCCTGCCAGCTTTCCTGCCGAAACGAGCAAGAAAGTTGCTGAATCCAGTACTACTGATTAATGACGACATAATTTCTCAGGACAGCCCTAAACAGGACAGCCATAATGAGCTTCGACCATCGCAAATACCCGGCCTTCGCCCCCATCCGCAAAACCGACCGCCGCTGGCCCGATCAACTGATCGAGCAGGCCCCTATCTGGTGTGCGGTGGACCTACGGGACGGGAATCAGGCGCTGGTTAAGCCGATGAATCTGGTGCAGAAGCAACAGATGTTTGATCTGCTGGTCGATTGCGGCTTCAAAGAAATCGAAATTGGGTTTCCCTCGGCCAGCCAGCCGGATTTTGATTTCTGCCGGCAGTTGATCGAGCAGAACCGCATTCCGGACGACGTAACTATTCAGGTGCTCACCCAGGCGCGCCCGGAGCTCATTGCCCGTACCTACGAAGCTCTGGCCGGAGTGCCGCGTGCCATTGTGCATGTGTATAACTCCACCTCTACGGTGCAGCGCGAGCAGGTGTTTGGTCTCGACCGTGAAGGCATAAAGTCGATTGCTGTCAACGGTGCAAAAGAAGTGCAGCGCCACGCCGCTCTGCACCCGGAAACCGAATGGACGTTCCAGTACTCGCCGGAAAGCTTTACCGGCACCGAACTGGATTTCTCTGTTGAGGTGATTGACGCTGTATCTGATGTTTGGCACCCGGAGCAGGGCCAGAAAATGATCATCAACCTGCCCGCCACCGTTGAGATGTCGACGCCCAATATTTTTGCCGACCAGATTGAGTGGGTCTGCGACAACATTCAGCACCGCGAACACATCGTGATCAGCCTGCATACCCACAATGACCGTGGTTGTGGCGTTGCAGCGGCAGAGCTGGGCCTGATGGCCGGTGCCGACCGCATTGAAGGCACGCTGCTCGGTAACGGCGAGCGCACCGGCAACATGGATTTGGTGACTGCGGCAATGAACCTCTATTCGCAAGGGGTCGACCCGAAACTCGATTTATCCGACATGGCGCGCATCATTCGCACTGTCGAATATTGCACTGAAATTCAGGTTCACCCGCGCCACCCCTACGCCGGTGAGCTGGTGTTCACGGCTTTCTCGGGCAGCCATCAGGATGCGATTCGCAAGTGCCTGAACCGCCGCACGGCTGACGACGACATTTGGCAAGTCGCTTACTTGCCGATTGATCCTTCAGATCTTGGCCGTCGTTACGAAGAAGTGGTGCGTATCAACAGCCAGTCCGGCAAGGGCGGCGTGGCCTATGTGCTGGAGCGAGATTACGACATTACCCTGCCGCGCTGGTTGCAAATCGATTTTGCCAAGGTAGTGCAACGCGCCGCTGAAGTCAGTGGCGATGAGATCAATTCCGACACCATTCACCAGTTGTTCGATCGCCACTACCTCGCCACTCCCGAAGGCTGGCGCTTGCACACCTACGATCTGCATCGCACCGATGAGGGCGTCGAAGCCCAGGTTGATTTCGGGGAAGAGGGTGGTCGTGCGATGTTGCAAGGCTATGGTCAGGGCGCCGTGGAAGCACTGGCACAGGCCCTGGAAAAGCGTTACGGCCTTACTCTGCAAGTCGATGCCTACGATGAATTCGCGCTGTCGGAAGGCACACGGGCCAATGCGCTGGCGTGCTTGAAGGTAAGCGTTAGCGGTACGCCGGTGACGGCTGCATCGCTGGCGGGCGATACAACCACGGCAACGTTGCAAGCGTTGCTTAATGCGGTCGGCCGCTATCAGTTGGCCAGTGCTGATGATAAACGCCAGGCGGGAAGTGAGGCGGCGGCGCTGTAGTTGATTTCGAATCGTTCTGTGCAAAAAAAAAGCCCTCTTCAGAGGGCTTTTGATTCAGTCGATGGTTTAACCAGTAACCCGACGCAAAGCACGCCACTGTTTCAACATCGGGCGCGGATCCTGGCTCAATGGCAGTTCTATGGCCATCTTCAGTTCGGCGCGGGTGTAGCCGATGTCTTCCAACACATTGTCATCGTAACGCAGCATGCTGACCAGCTTGTTGCGGTATTGCCAGGCACGGTACAGGCGACCTGCCGAGGCGAGCAAACGCAGCGGTGGCATGGACGGCATGTAGAATTCGGGTACCTGAGCAACGGCAGGCATTTGAACAGGGGTGTTGAGACCGATAGCTGTCATGGTGTTCTCCGGTAAAACAGCAAATGTGTGGGTATACGGTCTGGTCAAAGAGTAGGCAGATCGCGGCGCGGAGTATGCTTATCCGATCGGTCAAGATCAATCGCCAAAGTGGTTATTTATCACTCGAATACAAAATATTGCCGGCTCGCTGACAGCGCCGGTAAAACGGCGGTTTGTGGGGTGTTGCATTACTTCACTTTGACAACCCGCGACCACCCAAACCAACCCTTCCTGACCCAGATAATAAAAGCGCGCCGGCAAAGGTCACATTTGACGATGTGCACGCCTTCGGTTTTGGTCGGGTAGTCGGCCGTGTAGGGTGCGTTGCAAAACGGACACTGCACGGCCATGGCGGTCTCTCTAGTTTCTGTCGGGTTTCTGTTGGGTTACTGGGGCGCCGTTGCCTGGCGTGCTTCCAGGTAGGTGATCTGGTTCAGGCCGTTGATGTATTGCTGCATCATGTCGGCGCGTTCTGCGTCGTTCAGGTTAGCGGCTTGCAGCTGTTTGTCGAAGGCGGCCTTGAGCATGTCGAATTCGAAGTCGACGGTTTTCAACACGCCTTGGATGCTGTCGCCGCGGCGGATATTGCTGAGGCGCAAGTCACCGTTCTTTTCAAAGAAAATGTCCAGGCTGTCGGTATCGCCGAACAGGTTGTGCAGGTCACCCAGAATTTCCTGGTAGGCGCCGACCATGAAGATACCCAACCAGGGTTTTTCATTGGGCATCCAGTCCGGCAGGGGCAGGGTGGTTTCGACACCTTCGCCATCGACGTAGGCGTTGATGCGGCCATCGGAGTCGCAGGTAATGTCCTGAATCACGCCGCGTTCGGTCGGCTCCCGGTCGAGACCGGTTAGCGGCAGAATTGGAAAGATCTGGTCAATGCCCCAGATGTCCGGTACTGATTGGAATACAGAGAAGTTGACGAACAACTTGGTCGCCAGCTTTTCGTTCAGATCGTCAATCATGCCCCGATGGCTGCTTTTGCTCGGGTTCAACCGGCTGCGAATGCCCTGGTTCAGGCTGCGCGCCAGTTCTTCGGCCTGGGCCCGGCCGTGCAGCGACAACTGACCGAGGTTATAGGCCTGGTGGCATTCGCTGAGGAAGTAGCTGGCATCGTGGTACAGCTCGGCCAGGGAGCGCTTACGCGAGTCCAGATCCTGCAGGCAGGACCAGAGTTCGAGCAGGGCGGGCTGCTCTTCGCTGTCGGGCTTGCCCACGTCGGTGGATTCGGCCCGTTCTTCTTCAATCACATCGGTGAGTAGCACCGCGTGGTGAGCGGTGACGGCACGGCCGGACTCGCTGAAAATATCGGGATGCGGCAGTTCGGCCTGTTCAGCCGCCTGACGAAAGGCAAACACGACGTTATTGGCGTATTCCTGAGTGCTGTAGTTCATCGAGCAGGTTGACCGCGAACGGGTGCCTTCGTAGTCGACACCCAGGCCGCCGCCGACATCGACGCACTGAATCGGAACACCCAACTGTCGCAGCTCGACATAAAAGCGCGCGCATTCGCGCAGCCCGACCTGAATGTCGCGGATGTTGGCGATTTGGGAACCGAGGTGAAAGTGCAGTAACTGGAAGGCTTCAGTCATGTTGGCGGCTTTGAGCGCATCGACCACGCGCAGCACTTCGGCGGCGGTCAGACCGAATTTCGATTTTTCGCCGCCGGTATTTTGCCAGTTGCCCTTGCCGATGGAAGACAGCCGCGCACGCACGCCGATGCGCGGCCGCACGTCCAATTCCTGAGCAATCTGAATGACCCAGTCGACTTCACTGGCTTTTTCGACCACCAGAAACACCCGATGGCCAAGCTTTTCGGCCAGCAGGGCCAGGCGAATGAATTCACGGTCTTTGTAGCCATTGCAAACAATGGTGGTTTCGCCTTTGTGGGCCTCGGCCATTACAGCGAGCAGTTCCGGTTTGCTGCCGGCCTCCAGGCCGATGCGACCGTTACACGCCTGTTGCTGACCGTTGATGATTTCCTCGACAACGCGCCGCTGCTGGTTCACCTTGATCGGATACAGCGGCTGGTACTGGCCCTGATAGGCTTCGCTGGCGATGGCGTTATGAAACGCATCGACAATAGTGCCAACCCGGTCGTGCAGGATGTGCGGAAAGCGCACCAGCAGCGGCATTTGCAGGCCCTGAGCACGGGCCGCTTCGACAATGCGCGTCAGCGGTACCGGCTGCGCGGCATGGCTAACACTGACACGACCGTCACTGGTGATGCCAAAATAGTCTTCCGACCAGCGGCTGACGTTGTAGAGTTCAAGAGCGTCGGCAACAGACCAACTCATAGTGTGCGTTTTCCTTTTGATTAAAGATAACTGGTCCAACTAGCCTTCGGCGTTGGCCAAAAGCGGTTGGTTTCCCAAGTGCCGGAATTCGCTGAGTTGCCATAGTCCGCGGCGGCTACCGGTGGTGCCTCTGCGGGGTCGGCGTGTATCCCTCCATGGAGCCTAGACCGCAGCATCCATGCTGCGGACTACCCCGCAGAGGCACCA
>NZ_JBBECH010000023.1:0-34255 GCF_040881935.1 Saccharospirillum sp.
TCTGTGAGTTTAATGGCCATGGCCCGCAGCGGATGCCGGTGTTGCCTCTGAGGGGGCGGCGTAAATCCGTCCATGGATCCTAGGAGCTTGTCGGACTTAGGGTGAATTGGCTGTGAAAGCGGGACGACGGTCCACTCCTCGCTTCGATCCCCTTAAGTCCGACAGGCTCCTGGTAAAGGCTTTCGGTTTAATTGGCTGAATTAATCCAAAATGGTTTAAAGATAGATAATAAACCAATATGGTTGATTTATTGGCCGAGCCATCTAAACTGCAGGTATGAACCGACTGATTGTAATAGCAGACATTGTCGCCTCCAGAGAAATTGCCGACCGGACCGCCGTTCAACGCGACCTAAAAATGGAACTGGACCGCCTGAACCGGCAAACTGACGACCTGCTCTCACCCTATACCATCACTCTGGGCGATGAGTTTCAGGCTGTGCTGGGCACGGCCGGCCGGGTCTTTACCGATATGCTGGCCATTCGGGCGGCGGTTTACCCCGTCCGGCTGCGCTTTGCCGTGTCGGTTGGAAGCCTGGCCACGCCCATCAACCCGGACCAGGCCATTGGTATGGACGGCCCGGCCTTTCATGCCGCCCGGGAAAGCATCGAACAGCTCAAACAGGGTGACCATCAACTGGCTTTGGCTGGCCACCTGCCGGGCCAGCCATTGGACTTGATGCACAGCACCCTGAATTTACTCGACCGCCACTGGCAAAGCTGGCAGGCCAATCGTCTGGTGATCTTGCACCGCCTGCTGCAGGGCGATACCGTAGCGACGCTGGCTAAATCACTGCAGATCAGTGAGCAGGCGGTCTACAAGAATATTCGCCAGGGCGGACTGGACGATGTAACGGAGAGCATCCAAACCCTAACCCGATACCTGGATGCGGCCCTGGCAGAATGACCCGAGTTTCATTCACCAATATCCTCATTCCACAGATCAGGCCGCTCGCGGATGAAGGTCTCCATCAGGTGGATGCAGCCCGGCTCCTGGCGTACGTCCAGCTCGACGCCGCGGTTGGTCAAGAGCGCTTCGTCACCCTGAAACGTCTGGTTTTCACCGATCACCACTTTGGGAATGCCATACAACAGAATGGCGCCGCTGCACATGGGGCAGGGCGATAGCGTGGTGTAGAGCACCGATTCGCGATACACCGAGGCGGGCTGGCGGCCGGCATTTTCCAGTGCATCCATCTCGCCGTGGAGCACCACGCTGCCCTGTTGAACCCGACGGTTGTGGCCCCGGCCAATAATCTGGCCCTGGTGTACCAGTACCGAACCGATTGGGATGCCGCCCTCGGCGACGCCTGCTTTTGCCTCGTCGAGCGCGGCCTGCATGAATTGGTCCATGCCGGACTCCTGAATAGGGGGTATAACTTGCAAACTAGCGAAGGACGGGGTGGCACGCAAGCGCGTAATACAACCTCAGTCACATTTCAGGGTCGGTTGGAGTGCTAGACTGTAAAGATGTCTCAACTAAAACGCTAAAAAGGCAGTAACGCCATGACCCGGATTGTGTGGGTAGAAGACCAGTCCCACTGGGTCGAGCGGTTTAAACCGACGTTGGAAGCAACCGACTTTAATGGTTCGCCGACCGACGTCACAGTCTTCAAATTCGCTGAAGCCGCTTGCCAGTACATTAAACAGTGTCCCGATGACGATGCACCCGATGTCGCGTTGCTTGACGCCCATATGGGCGGCAACAGCCACGCTGGCCTGACGGTGTCGCGGGCTCTGCAGCGGCGCTGGCCGGATTTGCCTGTGGTGTATTTGTCGGAGCACAGCGGTACCGATATTGAGCAGGCGGCGTTTGAGCAGAACGGCACCCTGGATTTTATTGCCAAGCACCAGCGCAATGTCGAAGCGGTGCTGTGCTGGCGCATACAGGCCGTGTTGCGCCAGCAACGCCACCAACCCGGCGATATGGCCAAAACTGACAGCGACACCCTGCGCAGCGGGTCGCTGAGCATCGATACCCGCACCTGGGAAGTGTTCTGGCAGGGGCATAAACTGATGAACCCGAGCAATTCGCGCCGCCCACTGGCGCCGACGCCGCGCAAAATACTGCGGTTTCTGGTCGAGGCGGCACCCAGCCCATTGTCGACCTGGCAAATCGCCGATAAGCTCGATGCCGACCCGGAGCGGTTTTCCTACGCCAACTACCGGCAACACATTCGTACTCTGAGGCGCGCCTTCGATCAGGTCGAAACGGGCGACGGCGGCTTTACCGATCGTTGCCGGGAAGGCGTTGGAATCGTCACCTTTGGCGATCAGGAAGCCTACTGCTGGAGGCCAGACCATGACCCTGCGCGCTGACACCGATCGCCCTTTTAAACCAAACTGGCCACAACGTTTCAGCTTGCTCAGCAGTTTTTTCGGGCTGAGTCTGGTGGCGTATTTTTATCTGCTTACCGAACCCGACCTGATGACCTATTATCAGGTGCCTGAATGGGTGCTGGATCCGCGTCTTAAAATGGCCTTGTGCGCGATTTTTGCGATATTCCTGATCAACGATGCCCATCGTTTTGGTCTGGCGCAGCGTCAGCAAAAACAACAAGCCAGGCAATTACAGGAAGAGTTCAATCAGCTTTGGCAGAGCCGCAAACAGCTGCAACATAAAGTCCATACCTATGCGGGCCATGCCGATAAATTGAAACTCTTTATCAGCGACAAGTTGCTGGAGTACATCGAGTACGATGAGAAGTTTCTGCACTTTAAAAGCATTGCGGCCGAAGTCCGTCATAACGGTGTCATCGGGTTCGATAAAGTGCAGTCGGCGTTGGAGCAAGCCCTGGCCCAGCCCGGATTGAATGAAGCCGACCAGGTGCGAACCAGAGAGGCCCTGCAGCAGCTGCGCTATGTTTGGGATCTGCTGGATCTGGCGACCACCGACAACATTGCCCTGCACCTTGCCAATCAGTTGTGTGATCTGGAAGAGCCTTATTACCAGCAGTCCCTGAATCCGGAATCGGCCGACTCTCACGAGTTACAGCCAACCTTTTCACCGGTCGCCGGTCTGGTGAGGGCGCTGACGCCCTTGCTGAATACACCCGACTCCGTGCACCAGGCTGTGGCGGAAGGATTGCCCTGTCAGTGGCAGGATGACCCCTCGTTCTGGGTGCTGATCGAGCCCTGCGGAGTGGTTCTGGGTAACGAAAATCACTGGGTATTGTTGTTGGAAAATTTGCTCAAGAACGCCCAGTTCTTCAGTGGCAAGCGACCTTATCGGCACAAATACCGCCGCATTGGCGTGCGGCTGACTGAACCGGCGGGTAAGGTCCGCTTGCAGGTGTTTAATAGCGGGCCAGGCATCAGTGAAGAAGACAAACCCAAAATCTTTCAACTGGGGTATTCGACACGGCGGGTGAAGGAAAACCACGGCAAAGGCTTGGGACTGTTTTTCGTTGGCGAAATCGTGAAAGGGTATGACGGCTCTATTATGATTGAAAACATCGTCAACCGCTCCCGTCAGATGACGCTGCGGCTAGAGTTTGAAAACGGCGATGTTCATACCGATTCCTTCACCATTGACGTTGAGGACGATCTGCCCGTTTGCCAGCGCCACGATCAGTCGACGACCGAGAAATCCCTGAGCTGGTCATTTGAACAGCGCCTGCGATCTGTTGAGGTTTCTTCGGCCGATTCCCACCAGCCGCAACAACGGGTGCTGGGCAGCGATATCCGCAACCTAACCTGGGCTGATCCGCAACGCCCCGACAACCCGAGTTGGGTGCTGGATATTAATCTGACTCGTAAAAACGCCGGACTGGTGTTCACCCCTCTGGATGAACGCGGTGTGCAGTTTACTGTCGAGATGCCGCTGGCCGCTTCCCGGCTGGCGGAAGATGCAGGTTCTGAATACGACCTCGACACCATTGATGTTGACCGCCTGAATCAGCCATTTCAGGCACTGGATCTGTACCACGAGTCCACTCACTAGTGCACTAGCCTCAGGCCTTAAAAGTTACCGTGGCATCCACAGCTACCACACAACTGCAAGCCAGAATTTCGCTGTCACCACACCAGGCCAGGGGCTCCTGAATGTAATCAACCGAGCCCTTAATCAATACCATGCGGCAGGCGCCGCAATACCCTTCCCGGCACTGATAGGGTACCCGAAACCCCCGCTTCTCCAGTTGCTGTAACACAGTCACCGGGTCAGGCGAGGGAAACAAGGTAATGCGGTGCGTTTGAGATGCGTTCGGGTTGACCTCTCTGGTCACAACTCGAAGTCTTCCAGAGCGCCGGTGTCGACATCGCTTTGCAGGGCACCGACCAGATAGGTGCTGATCTCGGTTTCCTGGGGAGCAACCTGAACCTGGTCGCTTTGCAGCCAGGCGTCCATCCACGGCAGCGGGTTTTTGGGTGATCCAAAGGCCGGCTCCAGATCAATGCCAGCCAGGCGCTGGTCGGTGATGTGTTGAACGTATTGCGAAAGAATGTCGGTATTCAGGCCAATCATCGAACCGTCTTTGAACAGATAGGCGGCCCATTCTTTTTCCTGTTGGGCGGCATCGATGAAAATCTGGCGCACATTGTCGCGTTCTTCTTTGGCGATTTCAGCCATGTCAGGGTCGTCGTGACCACGCGCCATCAGGTTCAGCATGTGCTGGGTACCCGTTAAATGCAGCGCTTCATCGCGGGCGATCAGGCGAATGATCTTGGCGTTGCCTTCCATTTTAGAGCGCTCGGCGAACGCAAAGCTGCAGGCAAAGCTAACGTAAAAACGAATGGCTTCAAGCACGTTGACGGAGGCCAGCGTCAGATACAGTTTCCGCTTCAGCTCGCGCAGTGCTTTTTTACCGTCAGCACCGGTCTGCCATTCGTTGGTCTGTACCTGGAACCGCTGGGTCGCTTCAATCAGTGCATCGTAGTAGCGCGTGACCGAGGTCGCACGATTGACAATGGCCGGGTTGTGCACGATGTCATCAAACACCTTGCCCGGCTCGGTCAGCACATTGCGCATGATGTGCGTATAGGAGCGTGAGTGAATGGTTTCACTGAACGCCCAGGTTTCGATCCAGGTCTCCAGCTCGGGCAGCGACACCAGTGGCAGCAGGGCCACATTGGGTGAGCGTCCCTGGATGCTGTCGAGCAGTGTCTGATATTTCAGATTGCTCAGGAAGATGTGTTGCTCGTGCGCGGGCAGGGCAATAAAGTCTTTGCGATCGCGCGTGAGATCCACTTCTTCCGGCCGCCAGAAAAACGACAGTTGCTTTTCGATCAGCTTTTCGAAAATCGGGAACTTCTGCTGATCGTAGCGCGCCACGTTAACTGTCTCGCCGAAAAACATCGGCTGGCTGAACGTATCGAACTCACGCTGGTTAAACGTTTGGTAAGCCATTCATGCTCCTCAGATCTTGCACGCGCCGCTGGCGCAATCGTCATCGTCCATGGCACTGCCGGCACCGTCGCGGGTGTTGTGGTAGTACAGGGTTTTGACACCGAGTTTGTAAGCCGTCAGCAGGTCGTTGATCAATTGTTGCATCGGGACCTTGTTGCCATCGAAACGGGACGGGTCGTAATTGGTGTTGGCGGAAATCGACTGGTCGACAAACTTCTGCATCACGCCCACCAGGTTCAGATAACCCAGGTTGTTAGGCTGCTGCCACAGTAACTCGTACTGGTCTTTCAGGTTGGCAATGTCGGGCACCACCTGCTTCATTACCCCGTCTTTCGACGTTTTAACCGATACCAGGCCACGCGGTGGTTCAATGCCGTTGGTGGCGTTGGCGATTTGTGAACTGGTCTCTGAGGGCATCAGTGCCGTCAGCGTTGAGTTGCGCAGACCGTGCTGCTTGATACGGGCACGCAGGTCATCCCAGTTCAGTTTTAGTTCGGTATGGCAGATTTTGTCGAGATCTTTCTTGTAGTGATCGATCGGCAGTTTGCCCTGAGCGTACTGGGTTTCGCTGAAGCCCGGGCAGGCGCCCACTTCTTCGGCCAGCACACTGGAGGCCTTAAGCAGGTAGTACTGAATGGCTTCGAAGGTCTCGTGCGTCAGGTCCAGTGCGGAACCATCGGAATAGCGTTTGCCGTGCTTGGCCAGGTAGTAAGCGTAGTTGATCACGCCAATGCCCAGGGTGCGGCGTTTCATGGAGCCAAGCTCTGCGGCTTTAACCGGGTAATCCTGGTAGTCGAGCAGGCTGTCGAGCGCACGCACAATCAATTCGGCCAACGGTTCCAGTTCATCCAGAGATTCGATGGCGCCCAGGTTAAAGGCAGCCAGGGTGCACAGCGCAATCTCACCGGTTTCATCGTTGATGTCATGCAACGGTTTGGTCGGCAGGGTGATTTCCATGCACAGGTTGCTTTGACGCACCGGCGCTTGCTTCGGATCGAAGGCACCGTGGGTGTTGCAGTGGTCAACGTTCTGAATGTAGATACGACCGGTAGAAGCGCGCTCCTGCAACAAGGTTGAAAACAGCTCGACCGCAGGAATCTGTTGCTTACGAATGTCGTCGCGTTTTTCGTATTCGGCATAGAGCTGCTCGAATTTTTCCTGGTCTTCAAAAAATGCATCGTACAAACCCGGTACATCAGAAGGGCTGAACAGTGTGATCGGTTGGTTCTTGATCAGCCGGGTATACATCAGGCGGTTGATCTGTACGCCGTAGTCGAGCTGACGCACCCGGTTTTCTTCGACGCCGCGGTTGTTTTTCAGCACCAGCAGGCTTTCGACTTCCAGATGCCAGAGCGGGTAGAACAAGGTTGCTGCACCGCCACGCACACCGCCCTGGGAGCAGCACTTAACGGCGGTCTGGAAATGTTTGTAGAACGGAATACATCCGGTGTGAAAGGCTGCACCGCTGCGAATCGGTGAGCCGATGGCGCGAATGCGGCCGGCGTTGATGCCGATACCGGCGCGCTGGCTGACGTAACGGACCACGGCCGCCGAGGTGGCGTTAATGGAGTCGAGGCTGTCGTCGCTCTCGATCAGCACGCAGGAGCTGAACTGGCGGGTCGGGGTGCGCACGCCAGACATAACCGGCGTAGGCAGTGACAGCTTGAACATCGACACCGCTTCATAGAACTTCTGAATGGTGTCGAGGCGGGTAGCATTCGGGTAGCTGGCAAACAAGCTGGCCGCGATCAGAATGTAGAGAAACTGAGGTGATTCGTAGATCTCACCGGTGACCCGGTTTTGTACCAGATACTTGCCTTCCAGCTGCTTGACCGCCGCGTAAGAGAAGTTCAGGTCGCGATCGTGCTGCAGAAAGCTTTCCATGGCCTCGTAGTCAGCTTCGCTGTAGTCGGTAAACAGGTGCGCATCGTAACGGCCATCTTCGACCATTTTTTCGACGTGTTGGCGCAAAGTAGGCGGCTCGAACTGGCCATAGGCGCGTTTGCGCAGGTGAAAAATCGCCAGGCGCGCGGCCAGGTATTGGTAATCCGGGTATTCCTCGCTGATCAGGTCAGCGGCGGCTTTGATCAGGGTTTCATGAATATCGGAGGTGGTAATGCCATCGTGCAGTTGCAGCTGGGCTTTAAGCTCAACCTGGGAAACAGACACCGAGTCCAGCCCTTCAGCGGCCCAATTCAGTACTTTGTGGATTTTGTCGAGATCGAGGGGTTCGCTACGTCCACCGCGTTTTTTGACTGAAATGGTTGCTGTATTCACCTGCGCTTCCTCCGCTGTTGAGACTGCATCGGAGGAAAGGCTGGAAAAACCAACGGACAGTGCCAGAGTTGGTTTTTCCAGTGCAGTTCGCTTTGCCCGACGCGTAATATTTGGGTGCATTGGCAGGGCGTCAGACGGGAAATACGACCATGGCTACCGCGCCCTGACGCACGCTGTTAACAGGCTCCTTGACGCACTCTTTTACGAGTGCCCATAATACCGTGATAAGCCGCGTGTCGAAATGGGTGCTGTGAAGCCTGAATTCCCTGCTAAGACCGGATTAAGCGGGGTACCTGCGGCACCCCGATCAATCACCAAATGCCCATATATGGTGTTGTTTTGGTGGCATCATGTCAATATGTGGATGTTTTCAATATTCTGATGTGAAGTAGTCACTCGCTCTCGAAGGCCCTGATAGTGGGCTTGAACGAGGTAAATTTATTTCGTAAATGAGACTGGCTAAGCACCTGCAATCGTCCAGACGCCAAAGCCTATAAACAACAGGCAGGCAATGATATGAGCGCTGCGAACCGGCAGGCGTTGCATCAGCCAGTTACCGGCCAGAATCACGGGCACATTGGCGATCAGCATGCCCAGCGTTGTGCCCAGGGTTACCCAGAGCGTTGACTGGTACTGGGCGGCCAGCAAGACCGTGGCGATCTGGGTTTTATCGCCGATTTCGGCAATAAAAAACAGAATCAGCGTCGCCGCGAAGGCTCCCATGGATTCAAATCGGCTGGGGCCACTGTCGTCCTTGTCCGGAATCAGCATCCACAGCCCTACGGCAATGAAACTGCCCCCAATGATCCAGCGTGCCCAGCTTCCGGGTGTCCACTGACCAAGCAGGGTGCCCAGCCAGGCCGATAGGCCATGGTTGAGCAGGGTGGCGACAAGAATACCCGCTACAATAGCCCAGCGATTGCGAAATCGGGTGACCAGAAACAGGGACAGCAATTGGGTTTTATCACCGATTTCCGCAAGGGCAACGGCCAGGGTCGAGCTGAGAAAGGCTTCCATTAAAGTATTCCGGGGGCGGGGAGCAAAACCAAAGGCAAACGCCACATCCCCACCCCGGTTCTGTGTCGTTTGCCTCAGGTCTCATCAGTCCGGCCGGTAGCGGTTAACGCTGCGGCAGGATGCGACCACCATGAACCTTCGGTTCAATTATGTTGATAGCCGCGCCGGTGGGAACCGGCCGATTACTCCCCCAAGACGGTGCGCAGTTTACCCGGCCGGGTTCACTGCTGCAACTTTGGGTCGCTGGATAAAGTTGATGGTCAGTAATACCAGCATCGATACAACGCCAATGACTTCAAGCTCGAACGCCGGGTAGAAAATGGCGATAACACCCAGCGATAAGAGAATGCGCATCCAGTTCCGCATGGGACCAAATAGATACCCTTCCAGAGCCGCAGCGAAGGCCGCCAGAGCGAGAATGGCGATGAAGCCGTTCCATAACACCAAAGGCACCGGCCCGCCCAGGATGATGGAGGGGTTAAACACCATGAACAGCGGAATAAGGTATAGCCCCTTGGCGAACTTCCAGGCCTGGACGCTGGTTTCCATGGTCTTGCTACCCGCAATGGCCGCCCCGGCGAATGCCGCCAGGGCTACGGGGGGCGTGACGTTGGAGTCCTGTGAATACCAGAAGACGACCAGGTGGGCGATCAGCAACGGGATGCCGAATTCATTGGTCAGCGCCGGGCCGACCAGAACGATCAACACGATGTAACTGGCGGTCACGGGTAACCCGAGGCCCAGAATCAGGCTGGCAACCAGAACCAGCAACAAGGCCAGCAATATATTGCCTCCGGAAAACGCGATCATCATTGAAGAGAACTTAAGACCGAGCCCGGTTAGCCCTACCACACCGACCACAATGCCAGCGACCGCACAGGCAATACTGACTGAGACGGCGTTGCGGGCGCCCAGTTCAAGGCCCTGGAGCAATTTAACACCGCCGTTGCGCAGGGTGCCGCGGACCTCAGACACAGGTTGTCCGTTTTGGTGCCCGCGCCTCAGCGCGAGCCAGAGCCCGTTCAAACCGGCGACGGCCATGATGCTGATAATGGCGTAGAAACCAACCCGCATCGGTGATATCCCGAGTACCAGCAGCCAGACCAGCAGCAACAGCGGTACCAGAAAAAACCAGCCGCGTGCCAGGACGTCCTTGATCTTGGGCAGCTCACTTTTGGTTTGGGGTTGCAGGCCCTGTTTGACCGCAATGATGTGTACAAACAGATAGACCGTTGAAAAATACAGCAACGCGGGAAACACGCTAACTTTAACAATTTCCAGATAGGGCAGGCGGGTATACTCAGCCATCAGGAAAGCACCGGCTCCCATCAATGGCGGCATGATCTGCCCGCCGGTACTGGCGGCGGCTTCGATACCCCCGGCCTGGGCTGGCTTGTAGCCGAGCTTTTTCATCAGTGGAATCGTAAAGGCACCGGTGGTTACCACGTTGGCAATGGCACTGCCGGAAATGGACCCCATGCTGGCAGAGGCGAGCACCGCCGCCTTGGCCGGGCCACCACGCTGGGTGCCGGTGGCTGAATAGGCGAGATCGATGAAAAATTTGCCGGCGCCGGTGACTTCAAGCAAAGCGCCAAACAGCACGAAGATAAACACAAAGGTGGCCGCCACCCCGAGTGGCAAGCCGAAGATGCCTTCCTGACCGAGATACAGCTGAGCGGCGACCCGGTCGAGCGAATAGCCTCGGTGGTTAAGAATGCCGGGCAGGAACTCTCCGAGCCAGGGCAGGTCACCACGGGCACCGGCCAGTGCATAGGCGATCGCGAGAGTGCCGATGATGGTCAGGCCGGTACCGACGGCCCGTCGGCTCGCTTCCAGCACGGTAACGATACAGATGCAGGCAAAAACAATGTCGGTGTTTGACCAAAACCCGGCCCGGTTGATGATGTCATCCAGAAACCAGACCAGATAAAAACCGGAGGCCGTTGATGCCGCAAAGAAAACAAAGTCGACGCCCATGGCGATGGGCCCCCTGGGCTTACCTGGTTTTGGGCCAAACAACACAAAGGTAAGCATCAGAATCAGCATCAGGTGGATGCCACGCTGATAGAACAGGCCCAGCGGTTCAATGCCGGCGCCATAGAGATGAAACAGCGACAGGCTGATGCCCAGAACGATGACCAGCCAGCGCCAAACGGCAGGTCCGGGCATCAGGTCGGCCTGCCAGTCGCTCTCGACCGTAAAGGGTATCGGGGTATATTGTTTCATGGAGTCATACTTCCAGTGGGTTCGTCAGCGGCGAGGCGAATAATGACACGTTGGTCGAATGCCAGCTCACTGAGGCTGATCAAATTGTGTTCAATTGCAATGCGGTGATTGACCCGCATTGACCCGACCCGCAGCACGAGCTGATTGCCCGGCAACGGCTGGTTAAAATTGGTAATGCGATAACCGTGCTGGTCATCTGATTCCAACGCCCCGCGTCCGGGAATATGCCCCAGGCCAGCGGCAAAATCGGGGGTGTGCGTGCTGTCGAGAATCAGTGTTTGGCCATCTACCCGAAAGCAGTCTTCCACCTGGAACCCCTGAACAGAGTGATTCCAGAGCAGGCACCATCGGCCTTCTTCGTCGGCCAGTTCAGCCCGGGCCAGAATGTGATTATTGGTATCGACCACTTCCAGTTGCCAGGCAAAGACGGGTGAAGCGGCGGACATTACTCCGGCGAATAACCCCAGTCTGGCAATTCTGACAACTTTAAAAAAACCGCGGGTCTTGCGACCCACGGTTTCCAGGCTGGTTAGCCGCGTCATTGTGAATTACTGACGCAGGCGAGCCGGGATATCCGCACCGATTTCTTCGTAGTACCGAAGGGCACCCGGATGCATCGGAATCGGTGTGGAGGTTAGCGAGAATTCGACGGTAGTGTCATTAGCCGCCGGGTGAATGTCGCGCAGGTACTGAACTTCCTCGAACAACAGTTTAGTGATCTGATAGGCCAGCTCTTCAGACATGGCGGTGTTGACCGTCAGGACGTTAGGAATACCAACCGAAGCGACCGCTTCGTCCATGCCTTCATACAAACCGGCACGCAAGCTGTATGGTGCGAAAACTGGCTCAAGTTCCAGAGCGTTGGCAACTTCTTCTTCGGACAGTGACAACAGTTTAATGTCGCGAGTAGTTGCCAGGCTCAGAATAGAGCTGGTCGGCGGGCCAACACTCCAGAAGCCTGCATCGATATCGCCGTCACGAATCGCGTCTGCGGTTTCGTTAAAGTTCAGGCGCAATGCTTCGAAATCGTCGTAGCTGATGCCGTTGCCTTCGAGAATGGCATTGGCGTTCACTTCAGTACCACTGCCCGGCGCGCCGACGGAGACCCGCTTGCCGCGCAAGTCGGCCAGGGAGTTAATGTCGGAGCTGGCCAGCGTCACGATTTGCACCGCATTGGGGTAGAGAGAGGCCAGAGCAACCACATCCAGTTTGTTACCATTGAACCGGTCACCACCGTTGTAGGCTTGGAAAACCGTGTCGGCCAGGGCGATGGCCAGATCGGAATCCTGGCGATGCACCAGGCCCATGTTTTCTACGGAGGCGCCGGTTACTTCAGCGACAGCGTCGTAGCCATCAATGTTGTTGCTGATCAGTTCAGCCAGACCACCACCCAGCGGGTAGTAGGTGCCACCGGTGCCGCCGGTAGCAATGGACAGGGATTCAGCCTGGGCGGCAGAGAAGCCCAGGGCCGCAGTTGCACACAGTGCCAGTGAAAGCTTGCGCATGAGATTGATACCTCGGTTGTTGTTGGTTTTGTACATCTATTATCGTCGTTCAAGATCCCGTGGCTCAGCCGGTGAGTCTTTAGCAACAAGACCAGTCGAGTTCCACAGGAATCCAGGCGCAGGGCCTGTTAATGACCTGATTGTAGTCGTGATGTTGCAGCAAGCACGGATTGGTTCGAGTTTTTTGTAGCCCGGCTGCCACAGAGTCAGTGAGGGTAGTGCAACCCGTGTGCCAGGAACGAGACGCCTTCTAACCCTTATGGTTTGGGCGCTTGGGGCAGTTAACAAAAGAAAGTAGGCAGTATTTTGCTTATTGACAGGGGTTGGGTAAGCAAAAAATGGCTGGGTTCGCGTCTGTTGAGGCGCGAACCCTAGATCAGGAAGGAGATTCAGCACCGCATTTCAATACCGCGACCCGCCATCACGTCTTTCGCCTCGGCGATGCTGTACTCACCAAAGTGAAAGATGCTGGCGGCCAATACGGCATCGGCGTGGCCCTCAAGAACGCCGTCG
Organism: Saccharospirillum sp.; assembly: GCF_040881935.1. Lineage (NCBI taxonomy): Bacteria > Pseudomonadati > Pseudomonadota > Gammaproteobacteria > Oceanospirillales > Saccharospirillaceae > Saccharospirillum > Saccharospirillum sp. The sequence continues at coordinate 12,885 of NZ_JBBECH010000023.1, forward strand.
GCCAGGTGATCGAGGTTGCCGACACCACCACTGGCGATAACAGGAATGCGAATGGCATCCGCCACGGCTTTGGTCAGCCCCAGATCAAACCCGGATTTAACCCCATCCCGGTCCATGCTGGTCAGCAAAATCTCGCCGGCCCCCAGTTCCTCCATTTTCTGCGCCCATTCAACGGCATCAATGCCGGTCGGCTTGCGGCCACCGTGGGTAAAAATTTCCCAGTGGTTATCCACCCGTTTGGCATCGATGGCAACCACAATACACTGGGCACCAAACCGGTCGGAGGCCTGTTTCACAAACTCCGGGTTAAACACCGCCGCGCTGTTAATAGACACTTTGTCGGCACCGGCATTCAGCATGGTACGAATATCATCCAGCGTGCGAATACCACCGCCAACGGTCAGCGGAATAAACACCTGTCCGGCAATGGCACTGACGGTCTCGACCATGGTATCGCGGCCTTCATGAGTAGCCGTAATGTCGAGCATGGTAATCTCATCGGCACCCTGTTCGTTGTAACGCCGCGCCACTTCCACCGGGTCACCGGCATCCCGAATATTGACGAAATTAACGCCCTTCACCACGCGACCCTTGTCGACGTCGAGGCAGGGAATAATACGTTTTGCCAGTGCCATAATTGTGTCTCTCGGTTGCTCTGTTGGGTGCCCGGGCTTGCGTTAGTGCCAGGGGGGCGTGTCAGGCACCGGGTAGGCTTCTCCGGGGTCGGCGTGAACCCGTCCATGGGGCCTAGGCTTCGGCATCCATGCCTCAGACTTCCCCGGAGAAGCCTACCCGGCACCTGACACTTAGTTTGGCGTCAATTCTAACAATGGTACTACTGAACAATAACGATGGCGGTTAGCTCACCTGAGTCCTGAGTTAGAAATTCGCCTTCAAATAACCTGAAAAATTGTGAAGGACGGCCGGGTATGCCCATTGGAGGTCGTTAGACCGCAGGGATGCGGTCTTCGAGCCCCCATGGATGGGTTCACGGCGTACCTCCAATGGGCATACCCGGTTGTCCGCCTGGCACAAGTTCTAAATTGACTCAACGTTTGCTTCGCCTGCGAATTTCTAACTCAGGACCCAGCCACAGTATCAACCCCGCCCGTCGCAGTAAGCCTGAGCCTCTTTCAAGTCGATAGCGCCGTCGTAGATGGCGCGGCCGGTGATGGCGCCCAGAATGCCCTGGCTGGCGACATCGCAGAGGCGTTCTACGTCGGTCATGTTGGTGACGCCGCCGCTGGCGATGACCGGAATGCCGCCGGCTTTGGCGACCTCGACGGTGGCGTCGACGTTGACGCCCTGCATCATGCCATCGCGGCTGATGTCGGTGTAGACGATGGCGCTGACGCCGTCGTTGGCGAAACCGCGCGCGAGGTCGGTGGCCAGTACGTCGCTGACGTCGGCCCAGCCTTCGGTGGCTACGCGGCCGTCTTTGGCATCGATGCCGACAATGATGTGGCCCGGGAAGGCCTGGCAGGCTTCGCGCACGAAGCCCGGGTTCTTGACCGCTGCGGTGCCGATGATGCACCAGCTGACGCCAGCTTTAATGTAGGCCTCGATGGTGTCCAGCGAGCGAATGCCGCCGCCGATCTGGATCGGCAGATCCGGGTATTTTTTGGAGATGGCGGTGACCGCTTCGGCGTGAATCGGGGTGCCCTCGAAGGCACCGTTCAGGTCGACCAGGTGCAGGCGGCAGCAACCGGCTTCGACCCAGCGGGTGGCCATTTCTACCGGGTCGGACCCGAATACCGTGGCATCTTCCATGCTGCCTTGCAGCAAGCGTACGCACTGGCCGTCTTTCAGGTCGATGGCGGGGATGATCAGCATTGAGGGTGTCTCCTGTATTACCCGGAGATAGTACCGGGATAGGACCGGAATGATCGCTTAGCGGCGACCGTCCCAATCGACAAAGTTTTTCAGCAGGGTCAGTCCGGCCGGAAAGCTTTTTTCCGGATGGAACTGGGTGGCAAATAGGTTGTCGCGGTAAATCATGGCGGCGAAGGTGGCGTCGTAGGTACAACTTGCCGCCGTGTATTCCGGGTGTGCTTCCACGTAGTAGCTGTGCACGAAATAGAAGCGGTCGCCGCTGTTAATGCCCTGTAGCAGCGGGTGATCGATTTGCAGATCGACCGTGTTCCAGCCCATGTGTGGGACCTTCAGTGCCAGGCCGCGTTCATCGGTCGCGGTGGTGCTGAAGCGACGTACTTCACCGTCGAAATGGCCCAGGCAATCGACGCCGTTGTTCTCGTGGCTGTGTGCCATCAGCGCTTGCATACCGACACAAATACCGAGGAAGGGCTTGCCGCTGTTTACCGCCTCGGCGACCACGGTATCGACGCCCTGGCGGCGAATTTCGGCCATGCAATCGCGAATCGCGCCGACACCCGGCAGTAGAATGTGGTCGGCTTCGGCGATGCGGTGTTTATCGGACGTTACTTCGATTTGGGTGTTCGGGGCAACGTGCTCTAGCGCCTTGGCGACGGAATGCAGGTTGCCCATGCCGTAATCAATGATGGTCAGCAGTGTGCGACTCACGGAGTTATCCTGTTTTGGCGGAGTTCTGCATCAGGCACCCACAGTGGGCGCGGTCTGCATACCCTTTAAATCAATATCAGAGCACGCCCTTGGTGGAAGGGGTGATGCCGGCCATGCGTTCGTCTGGGGTCAGCGCCATGCGCAGGGCGCGGCCGAAGGCTTTGAACACCGTTTCGATCTGGTGGTGCGAATTGTGCCCTTTGAGATTGTCGATGTGCAGCGTGACCCAGGCGTGATTGACGAAGCCCTGAAAGAATTCATAAAACAGATCGACATCGAAACCGCCGACGCTGCCGCGAGTAAACGGCAGGTTGTATTCGAGGCCAGGGCGACCGGAGAAATCAATCACGACCCGTGACAGGGCTTCATCCAGCGGCACATAGCTGTGGCCGTAGCGGGTGATGCCTTTCTTGTCGCCGACAGCCTTCGCGAACGCCTGGCCCAGAGTAATGCCGATGTCTTCAACGCTGTGGTGGTCGTCGATGTGGTTGTCGCCGCGGCAGACGATGTCGAGATCGATCAGGCCATGCCGGGCGATCTGGTCCATCATGTGGTCCAGAAAGGGCATGCCGGTGTCGAACTGGGCTGTCCCGGTGCCGTCCAGATTGATACTGACTTTGATCTGGGTTTCGGTGGTGTTGCGTTCAACCGTCGCTTGGCGACTCATAGTACGACTCTCTGTTCTTGATGATTCGAGTGATGATTTGGGCAACGCATGCGGGGTTGGGGCTGTTCTTCCAGCATGGTTGCGCTGAAGTAAACGGCCTGATACCCGGTTGCGAAGGCGCATTATATCGGTATGCTGCGCCTCAAACCACCCGGACTGACGATCATGCCTGTAACACTGGACTTCCTGGCGCAATCGCCTGCTGCTGAACAACCGGAATCCGATACGGCCGATCTAGCGAGACTGGCGCAGGATATGCTCTCTTGCCCTTGTTATCGGGCCGCCTGGGAGGACTGGCTCGCTGGTTCTTGTGGAGTGGGGCTGTACGCCGCCCGTTTCAATGGGCGCATCGTTGGTGCTGTGTTGGTGAAAGATGATTGTTTGCTTAGCCTGGGGGTCAGAGCGCTTACCAGGGGCCGGGGTATCGGTTACAGAATGCTGTCGATGCTGGCAGCGCAGCGCAGTCTGAGAGTATCGGCACGCATGCATCCAGAGCTTGCCAGCTTTGTTAATGCCTGTTTGGTGTCGATGGCAGGCCCGAAATAACCGCCTGGTTCTTGCCGCGGGATTTGGCTTCATACATGGCCTGGTCGGCGAGATTCAACAGTTGATCGACCAACCGGGGCGCCTGCTCTCCCTGTACCTCGATAATGCCCACTGAACAGCCCAGTTGCTGGCCTTCCGGCCAGTTAAATTCCTGCCCGGTGAAGCGCTGCAGGAAAGCCTGGCAACGAACCGGTGTGGAAAAATCTTCCAGTATGCGCTGGGCCAGCTGTTGCACCGCCTTACCCTGTTCGTTGGGAAACAGTATGACGAATTCGTCGCCGCCCAGACGCGCCGCCAGATCCTCGGTGCGGGTATGTTCTTTCAGTAACTGGGCAAACCCCCGCAACACCTGATCTCCCAGATTGTGGCCGTAGTTGTCGTTCAGGTACTTGAAGTTGTCCAGATCCAGGAAGGCCAGCGTAAACCGATAGTCGGGGTTGCGTCGGCCGCGAGCCAGTTCTTCCTCCAACCGTGGGTACAGAGCCTGACGATTCATCAGGCCGGTCAACATGTCGGTGGACGACAGATGGTGCAGCTCTTTCTCGTGAATCAGTCGTTGTATGGCGGCCGCCAGTTGCCCGGCCAGTATGGAGGCCGTGCGCAGCACCGACTCCTCAAAACCGGACGGGTTGCGAGTCATCAGCACCATGTCACCAAAGTCATGATGTGGCAGGGCGATGCGAAAGATGCAGACATAGCCGGTATCGATGCCATCAAGATCCAGATTATTCATGCGGATCAACAACCGCCCGCGTGTCAGGCGCTGCAACGCCAGGGCCTGATGCAGACGCTCAGCGTCCAGAACCGGCAGGCCCCGGGTGATCAGGGTGTCGTTCATAAAGGGTTGCTGGGTCAGTTCGATCGCGACGTAATCGCAATCCAGATGGGCTTTCAGTTGCTGACACAGGGTTTCGACCAGTTTGAGCGTGTCGGTGGCGGCATTGGTCTGGGCACTGAGATGCGACAGCAGACGGGTATCGCGCACCCGTTGCTGGATCTGTTCGAGCTCACCCTCAAGACCGGCCGCTCGCAACACCGACATGACATCAATGTTGCTACTGGGCATGGGTGGGGTATCTGGCTCATGGGGCTGCATCCACTGAATCTGATTAGCCGGTTTCAGGCTGGATGGCATGCTGTCGGGGCCAGCGGCATACCAGGCCAGGTTTATCAGAGTGTCCGGCACATCAAGGTGCGTCTCCAGTGATGCCTGCAGCTTGTTAACCAGTGTTTTTACGCCATAGTAGTCGGCTTCTGCGCGCGCGAAATGCAACTTCAGACAGGTCAGTAACAGCGTCCCCCAAACCGACGGCTGCACCGGCCGTTGCCGAAAATCCTGTAAGGTATGCTGGGCCAGCACGCTGTGCCCCAGATAAAAGCGGTACAGCGCCTGCTGCAGTATTAGGTCGTCCAGGGTGTAAAACGGTATGGTGACAAAACCCCGAATACGACACAGACGGATGGCGGTGCTGAGCAGACGCAAGCTCTCCTGAACATTGCCGCTGATCAGGTAAACCCAGGACAGGTTGTGCAAGGTGACTGCGATTTCGTTGTAGTGCGCCACGGTTTGCAACTTGTGCAGGGTGTATAGAAAGGTATCCCGGGCTTCCTCTATTCGGCCCATGCGCATCTGGATGATGCCCAGGCCATTATACAGTGAGGCTTCGTGGCGTGGTGACGCCATGCGCGTGCATCGACCTAAAGCCAGTTCAAGGAGCCGGTGTGCCCGGCTGAACCGATGCGTTTTGGTTTGCAGAAAGGCCATGGCTTCTGTCAGTTTGACGGTGGCAATGTCGTTTTTCTGTACGCGGGCCTGGCTGAGGCCCGCCAGAATAGCGCGCCTCAGAAAATAGCGCTCCCGGTCGGTCATGCGGCTTTCCCAGGCGATCTGAGCGGCCCGCAAGGCGTAGCCGTAATCATCCGTGTCGCGCATGGGCAGCAGGGCTTCCAGGCGATGCAGCAAGTTAGCGGCCGGACGCTCGTGGTACATGCTACTGATCATTACCTGCAACAGTAGCCATTCCCGTTCTCGCACCAACCAGACTGCGTTCTTGGTGGTAATCTGTTCCAGTGCGGTCTGGGCGTGAGTGGCCATTTGCCGGGCGGTACTCAGCTGGTGCTTGGTCAGTGCGCACCAGCCGAGGCGCAAGTAGGCATCGAACATCTGATCATAGAAGTGATCCTGACGGGCTTCCTCGAGCAATTCGGTCAACAGGGTGATGGCGCCGTTGTGCTGGTCTTTGTAGTAATGGGCCTCGGCTTCGATCAGCCGCAGTGTGCTGCGGTGTTCGGTCAGTAGCAGGATCTGGCGTTCATCCAGTATCAACCCGATTTTGTCGCACAGCAGGTGGGTTTCGGTGTGGCACTGCAAAGCATGGTTTTTCAGGGCATCCTGAATCAGGCGCGGGATGCTCTGGGTGCTCAGCGGCAGGGGTTCCGGCCAGGGGGGTGAGTCGACGATAAGTTCAGGCGACAAATCGATCAGCCAGTTGGGCGGGTCAATTTCATCGTCTGCGCTGCGTTGCATACTGTGCCAGTCGAGGTCATGGGCTGCCATTAAGTCAGTATCGGTCGAGGTGAGCAGTAGCACCCGACCGTTTAATTGCTGTTGGGCGGTACTGACCAGGCGCTGCAAGCTAACACTGGCGAAATGAAAATGCGTCAGTGCCACGACGATAGGTCGCTGTTGCGATAGGGCGGCCAGCAAACGAAGAATGTCGTCCTGATAGGCAATGGTTTTCTGAATGACGTGATCTTTCAATTGCAGCGGATGCTGCTGGATATAGTGGTCATCCAGAATTTGCTTCCAGGTTGCCAGGTTGGGTGCATAAACACCCTGTTCTTCAAGCCAGCGACTGCAGTCAGTGATGCACAGCCGGTCGTAACCGTTCTGAATGATGTCAATCAACGGGTAATAGCCATGTAGCTGGCTGTCGGCAGCCAGTTGAAAGCGAACGCAATCAGCGGGCAGGTCTGCCATAAACGCATCCACCAGGCTGCTGAAGCGGCGGCCATCGGCATCGGCGAAAAGCAGGCACTGTCCCTGGCCTTTTACGGTCTGCTGCCATGCGTTGGCCAGCAGCCTAAGCGGGTAGGTCTGATTCATAATCCTTCACGATTTTGCAGCGTCCTGTGAGTATAAACCAAAAAACCGCGTCGTCGTGCAGACGAATTGGCACCTCAGCGCGTTAAAAGGTGCAAGCAAGGGACCTGAATCACAAGCTCAGCAATGCACCAAAATAGTGCTAGTATGGTTATATTCGAACTAAAATAGTGCATTACGGGGTGTTGGAGCCCCGTAATCGTGCATTTTAGGCATTAAATGACTGGCCTGCTTCTTGCGTATGCCATTTAAAGAATCACACAGCAACCCGGTGCACAGGAAACCTAATGTGACTGACACGCATTTCTTTCGCCAGTTGGTCGATCATCAATTTACCGCCGTCATCCAGTTGAACGACACGCTGGTCGTTGAACACCTCAACCCGTCTGCGGAATTGTTGCTGGTGCGCTCAGGAAAGCAAATTATCGGACAAGCGTTTTACAGCCTGTTCGTGAACCCGGCGGAAATCCGTGAAATGATGATGTCGGCGGTCGCCGGGGGCACCACATTGTCGGTTCGGTCTGCTCAGTGGCAGCTTGCGCACCGTGACACCTTGACACTGGATTACATGGTCACTCCTTATATGGACGACGAGGAGTTGCACCTCATCGTCGAGATGCTACCCGCTGACCGGGCGATGCGTATCAGCCGCGATGAAGGGCTGATTCAGCAGACTGAAACCACCCGGCATCTGGTGCGGGGAGTGGCTCACGAAATCAAAAACCCTCTCGGGGGTATTCGCGGTGCCGCGCAACTGCTGGCCAGTGAGTTGCCCAGTGCTGACCTGAAAGAGTACACCCAGGTGATCATTGAAGAAGCCGACCGTCTGCGTGACCTGGTCGACCGCATGTTGGGCAGCCACAAGGCACCCACAATGTCCAACGTCAACATTCATCAGATTGCTGAACGGGTTTACGCCCTGTTGCGGGTTGAGTGTGGCGACCGGATTCGGTTAACCCGGGATTACGACCCGAGCCTGCCTGATTTCAATGCAGATGAAGCCCAGTTGATACAGGCGGTGTTGAATATCGCCCGCAACGCGGTTCAGGCGCTTATTGAAAACAACGTTGAGGCGCCTTCCATAGAATTCAAAACCCGGGCGGTGCGTCAGTTCACCATTCGTCAGAACCGTTACCGATTGCTGGTGAAGCTCGACATCATTGATAACGGGCCGGGTGTTGCACCGGAAATGATGGAAAAGATTTTTTACCCAATGATATCCGGCCGGCCCACGGGTACGGGCCTGGGTCTGTCGATCGCTCAGCAAATCATTAATTTCCACAATGGCGTCATCGAGTGTGACAGCAGTCCCGGTGCCACCGTCTTTAGTGTCTATTTACCGTTGGAGGGGCTCAATGGCCAATCATAATTGCGTCTGGATCGTCGATGACGACCGCTCCATTCGCTGGGTGCTGGAACGTGCCTTCGAGAAGGAAGGCATCGAGTGCCGCAGCTTCGAGTCCGGCGAGGCGCTGTTGCGCAAACTGGATCAGGATCCGCCCGATGCCATCGTCAGTGATGTGCGCATGGAGGGCATCGACGGGCTTGAACTGCTCAGCCGAATTCACGATAACCATCCGCATTTGCCGGTGATCATCATGACCGCGCATTCAGATCTGGAAAGCGCCGTCGCTTCGTTTCAGGGCGGTGCCTTCGAGTACCTGCCCAAGCCGTTTGATGTTGATGATGCGGTATCCCTGGCGTTACGCGCCATTGAGCACACCCGCCAGAAGCAAAAAACCTCCGAACCCGCCGTGGCCCCGGCCAATACCGAGATCATCGGCGAGGCGCCAGCCATGCAGGAGGTGTTTCGGGCCATTGGCCGGCTGTCCCAGTCGAACATTACTGTCCTGATCAACGGTGAATCGGGTACCGGCAAAGAGCTGGTCGCGCACGCTCTGCACCGCCATAGCCCGCGCCGGGAGAACCCGTTTATTGCGCTTAACATGGCGGCTATTCCCCGTGATTTGATGGAATCGGAGCTCTTTGGTCACGAAAAAGGCTCCTTCACCGGTGCTCAGGGGCAACGTCGCGGACGTTTCGAACAGGCTGACGGTGGTACGCTGTTTCTCGATGAAATCGGCGATATGCCCGCCGAGACACAGACCAGGTTGCTGCGAGTGCTGGCCGATGGCGAATTTTATCGCGTCGGGGGCCATACCTCGGTGCGGGTGGATGTTCGAATTATTGCCGCCACGCACCAGAACCTGGAGACCCTGGTTAAAGAGGGGCGCTTTCGTGAAGACCTGTTTCACCGGTTAAACGTCATCCGTATCCATTTGCCGCGCCTGGCTGACCGGCGTGAAGACATTCCCCGGCTGCTTGAGTTTTTTCTGCACAAGGCAGCCGACGAATTGGGCGTTGAAACCAAAATGCTGCGGCCGGAAACCGAAGCCTATCTGTCGCGCCTGGCCTGGCCTGGTAATGTCCGTCAACTGGAAAACATCTGCCGCTGGATCACTGTGATGGCCTCCGGCCGCGAAGTACTGGTGTCCGATTTGCCGCCGGAGTTGATGGATGACGCCCAGGCACCGGTAACCAGTGAAAACTGGGAGCAGTCGTTGCGTAACTGGGCTGACCGGGAACTGGCCCGGGGCGAGCATCGGTTACTGGACATCGCGGTACCAAATTTCGAACGCATCATGATTGAAACCGCTCTGAAGCACACCGCTGGCCGGCGCCGCGATGCGGCCGAATTGCTGGGCTGGGGCAGAAACACCCTGACCCGCAAGATCAAGGAGCTGGGCATGGAGCTCGAGTCGGTGGCAGAGGACGAAGAGTAAGTCGCTTTGTTTTGCCTTATTGCCAGGAGTCCGTGCCAGGCACCGGGTATACCTCTTCAAGGTCGGCGTGAACCCGTCCATGGGGCCTAGACCGCAACATCCATGTTGCGGACTACCCTGAATAGGCATACCCGGCACCTGGCACTCGGTTTGGCACAATTCCAGCGACGGGCTGCAGGGCTGTTTCTGCGGGGGTATCTGAGGCATGGATGCCGAAGTTAAGCCTACAGGGACGTATTTACGGCGCCCCCGCAGAAGCAGCCCTGTAGCCCGTCGCGGGTTCAGGGCATCGCAGTCAATTTGAGCACCAAAGCTCGTGTTATTTGTTCTGTAGTAAGTTGAGAGTTTTCGTCGCTCCATCTATAGCCCACTGCCATGGCATCTCCCGGGTCAAAGGCGTAAAATTCCAGCCAGCCTACAAACCCGCCAACTCGTTGGGAGACAAGATGTCAGATATTAAAAAAGTGGTGCTGGCCTATTCCGGTGGCCTGGACACCTCTGTGATCGCCAAATGGATCACTGAAACCTACAACTGCGAAGTTGTGACCTTTACCGCCGACCTCGGCCAGGGCGAAGAAGTCGAACCGGCCCGTGCCAAGGCCAAGGCCCTCGGTATTCAGGAAATCTACATTGAAGATCTGCGCGAAGAGTTTGTGCGCGATTTTGTGTTCCCGATGTTTCGGGCCAATACCGTTTATGAAGGCGAATACCTGCTGGGTACGTCCATTGCCCGCCCGCTGATCGCCAAGCGGCTGATCGAGATTGCCAATGAAACCGGTGCCGACGCCATCGCTCACGGTGCCACGGGCAAAGGCAACGATCAGGTGCGGTTTGAGCTGGGCGCCTATGCCCTCAAGCCTGGCGTTAAGGTGATCGCGCCCTGGCGTGAATGGGATCTGACCTCGCGTGAGAAGCTGATGGCGTATTGCGAAGACCACCAGATTCCGGTCGATTTCAACAAGAAAGGTAAGAAATCGCCGTATTCGATGGATGCCAATTTGCTGCACATCTCCTACGAGGGCGGCATTCTGGAAGACCCCTGGGCGGAAGCCGAGGAAGACATGTGGCGCTGGTCGGTCAGCCCCGAAGCGGCACCGGATACCCCGACTTACCTCGAATTGACCTACGAGAAAGGCGATATCATTGCCATTGACGGTAAACCAACCTCACCGGCCAATGTACTGGCCTATTTGAACAAGGTGGGTGGCGACAACGGCATTGGCCGACTGGATTTGGTCGAAAACCGCTATGTCGGCATGAAGTCTCGTGGCTGCTATGAAACCCCGGGGGGCACCATCATGCTCAAGGCGCACCGGGCCATCGAATCCATCACCCTGGACCGGGAAGTCGCACACCTTAAAGATGAGCTGATGCCGAAGTACGCCGAAGTGATCTACAACGGGTACTGGTGGAGCCCCGAACGCCTGATGATGCAAAAGATGATCGATGCCTCTCAGGAGCGGGTCAACGGTAAGGTGCGTTTGAAACTGTATAAAGGCAACGTCATTGTGGCGGGCCGTCAGTCAGAAGACAGCCTGTTCGATGAAAGCATTGCCACCTTTGAAGACGATGCCGGTGCTTATGATCAGAAAGACGCCGAAGGCTTTATCAAACTGAACGCTTTGCGTATGCGCATTGCGGCCAGTAAAGGCCGCAGCCCGCTTAAGTAGGCCGGGCTAGCGACCACCACGACTGTTCAGAGCAGGTTGCTCAGCCCATTTAAGGATCATGTTCTCGAGTTGTGTCAGTTTTATGGGCTTGAGCAATACGTCGTTCATGCCAGCCTCCAGGCAGTTTTCGATGTCGCGCTGGGAGGTATTGGCCGTAAAGGCAATGACCGGATTGTTAAACTGTCGCTGGCGCAGGGTTCTGGTTGTTTCCAGTCCGTCCATCACTGGCATCTGCATGTCCATCAACACCATATCGGGCTGACGATACAACACATGATTCAACCCTTCTTCCGCCGACTCAAAACCACTGGCATTGACACCCAGTCGGGTCAGCATGCCCAGCAATACTTTGAGATTCACCGGGTTGTCATCGATGGCGACAATGTAAAGCCGACGCAGCATAAGGGGGTATTCAGGCTGCGCTGGGGCGGTCGCGGCCTGGCCCAGTAACCGCCGGAAGGTGACTTGGGTACAGGGCAGTAGTTCGAGGCTAACCGGGGGTGCCCGGAGGGGAAGATCGGTTGGAACCCGGTTGACCAGCCAGTGCGCTTTTGGATGGCCACTGAAACGGTCCGACACGTCGGCGTTTGGCTCGGCAGCGACCAGTATCCAATGGTCGACTTCATCCGGGACAGGGTTGGCCATCGCTTCAGTCAGTGTCAGTTTATAGTGAAGCTCGATACCCAAACGGCGCAGGCTTTTGTCGATCAGCTTTTCCAGATCTGCACCGTCGCAGACCAGTCCAACCCTGACCGGCAGTGTAGCTTTTTTCTCCGGATCACCGCACATTGGCAGGGTGAACTGAAAGTCACTGCCCAGTTCCGGCTGACTGAAAACCGTTAATTTACCGCCCATCAAATTCACCAGCTTGGCGGCAATCTGCAAGCCGAGACCCGTTCCCCCATACTTGCGTGCGATGGTCGCGTCTGCCTGGGTGAAGGCAGAAAAAACCGACTCAATTTTATTCTGGGCGATGCCAATGCCGGTATCGGTTACGTGGAATGTCAGGTAATTCGGGTCGGGCTGCGACACCGACAGTTCAATAGAGCCCTGCTCGGTAAACTTGAAGGCATTGCTGAGCAGGTTGGCCAGAATTTGTTTCAGCCGATTCGCATCACCGGTGACCCGGTGTGGCACTTGAGTATCAATGTCAACCAGAAAGCGGACCTGCTGCCGGTCGAAGGTATCTTTGTAGATGGTGCAGAGTTCATCCAGCGCTTCATCCAGATCGAAAGGCTCTTCGACCAGGTCAAGCTGGTCGGCATTCATCTTGGCCAGGTCCAGAATGTCGTTGATCAGAAACACCAGAAAATTGGATGAGGCGTGAATGGCTTCAAGGTGCCGGCTGGTTTCTAAAGGCATCTGTTGCTGGCCCATCAGCTCCACAGACCCCTGGATGGCGTTCAACGGAGTCCGCAACTCGTGGCTCACATTAGCCAAAAAGCGCTCTTTGGTATTCAACGCGTCATTGGCGGCCTGCAAGGCTTCCTCGGTGGCCAGCAGACCGGCTTCCTTTTCTTTGTAGACCAGGCCAACCTGATAACTGATGACCAGTGACAGCAGAATAACCTCGATTGACACCGCGAACATACCCAGATGTTCAAGAAATAAGGTATCCGCAACCGGTAAACTGGATGCGCCAATGGAGATCAGGGCCGGAATTGCGAAGGAGGCATTGGCGATTAAATAGTAACGGGCCGTCTTGTTGCCTTGCAGTACCCGGGTAAGACCGGCGGTAAAGCCGTAGATGGCAAACAGGCCCACCCCGATGCGATCAATCTCCATCGACAGGTTCGGGCGAATCAAAGCAACCACAAATCCCAACACAAACAGGATAATCAGGCCGCTGCCAATCCGGTACAGCCACTGTGAAGTGTTGGGCTTGATGTCCAGTAGTACCATCACAAAGGCAATGTAGGCCGTGTTTGAAATAAGGATGGGAAAGCTGGTCAGGTAGAACTGGTGAATGTTGAGTAGATCACTGAATACCAGTAAAGACGCACCGGTAAAAAAGAAATTGCCGGTTATAAACAGTGCATACAACAGGTCGGCGGCACGCCCTCGACTGGTGCCCAGGACGAAGTAGTAAATACCGAGAGCCAGAAAGATGCCCTGGAAGATCAGCGTCAGGGCATTGCCCACCTTGATGCTTTGCCGATACTCCGCCTGTTCAAATACTTCGGGTTTTGGTTGCGCCAGATAAAATGGGCTGTCCATCCGGGTAATGATCTGATATTCGCCAGGTTCTAAAGACAGGTCTCGGCCATGTCGTAGAAAGTAGGGGTTATCGACCCGGGAGCGGATACCCCCTTCAAGCCGGTTAACCAGCTCGCCACTGGTGCGGTCGAAAACCCAGTGTTCGAAGTTGGCGATAACCGAAGAATTCCGAAAATCGATAACCTGGTCGGTCGCCTCGTTAAATGAGACATCGATTACGTGCCAGTGATGGCCGCTTTTCAGCGAGACGCCTGTTTTGGACGCAAGCTGTTGCTGACTCTGCTGGAAACGGTTTTGTACGGCGGGCGACCAGTCAGGTGCCTGTTGCATCCAGTAGCTGTCGATGTCGACCCTGTCGGCGTGTGCCTGAGTAGGTGAAATCAGCATCAACAAAGTCAAGCTGGCCAGTAACAGTCGGCAGGCGAGTCGATAAAGCACAGTGCTAGGTTCCCTTGATCAGTCGTGTCGTTGGCTCGGCACCTTTGGATTAATAAGGACAAAACCGGCGAACTTTATTGTCATTACTGTCTGTCGCCTGCAAGGGCGATGGGGCCAGCTACCAGGAAACAATCTCAGCTGCTCGATGTGCACAGCCTTCCCGGGGAGGCTCTGAACAATTCACGCGAGGCTCTGCGGGAGCCAAAACGTTCTGCCACAAGGCGCACTTCGCAGCGCAATGGCTGTAGCCCTTGTCAAGAAGTGCAACGCCGGGGCGGGACGTTTTGGCCCCGCCCTTCGGGGCTTTCCGAGGAACCTTGCCACTTCGTTGGACCCACTTGAAAGGTCTAGACCTTCCGGCATGAGTCCGCCTCGTGGCAAGGTCCCTCGGATAAGCCAGAGCCCCGCGTGAATTATTCAGCGCCTCCCTCGCTCTACCACCGCTCCAAGAATAACTGATAGCATGACAGGCTGCGACTAACAAATACGAATGAAACCGGATGACCGCAGACGCGATGGACAAAACCCACACACCTCAACCCCCGGCCAGTCTGGAGTGCCCTCTGTGCGGGGCGCGGGGCGGTCAGTGGTGGCACCAGCGCAAACAACGGGATTACTGGTTTTGCGAGCACTGCCAGCTGGTGTTTGTCCATTCGGATCACCAGCTATCAGCGGCCGCAGAGAAAGCAGAATACGATCGTCACCAGAACGAGGTTTACGACCCCGGCTACCGGCGATTTCTGGCGCGCCCCTGGCAAGCCGTTTGTGATCGGGTGCCTGCGGGCTCCAGAGGGCTGGATTTTGGTTGTGGCCCCGGGCCAGCGCTGGCCACCATGCTGGAAGAAGCGGGTTATAGCGTCTCCCTGTATGACCTGTTTTATCACCCGGACCAGGCCGCACTGGCAAGCCGTTATGCGTTTATCTGCATGACCGAGGTCATAGAACATTTGGCCAACCCCGCCCGGGCTCTGGCAGACCTCTGGGGTCTGTTGCAGGAGGGCGGCTGGCTGGTTATTCAAACTCAGCGGGTACGGGATCGCGAGGCCTTTGCGCGCTGGCGCTACGTCGACGACCCAACGCACATCGCCTTCTATTCAGAAGCTACCTTTGCCTGGCTGGCTGAGCACTTGGGAGCCCGGGAGTGGACCATTGCCGATCGTGATGTGGTGGTGTTGCGGAAATAACGAGCTACAGGGGAGAACTCGAATTTCACAGTTCGCGGGTTGTTTTTGCTCTGGTGCCATGAGTTCGTGTCGGGCACCAGGTAGGCCTATCCGGGGGCGGCGTGAACCCGTCCATGGGGCCTAGGCTTCGGCATCCATGCCTCAGACTACCCCGGATAGGCCTACCTGGCACCCGACACTTGATTGGTAGCAAACTCTGTGAAATTCGAGTTTAACCATGATCAACTGCCAGACAAAGCTGCTTCCATGAGCCTCTGCTTCTTAGAACAACTCTGTCTCGTATCCAAACAGGGCCGGTGTGCCACCAGTATGCAGGAAGAGTACCTTGTCATCGGGACCAAAGGTGCCGTTGTGGTACTCATCGAACAGGCCGTGCATGGCTTTGCCGGTGTAAACAGGATCCAGCAGTAATCCCTCGGTTTCAGCGGTAACCCGCACGGCATGTTTCATGCCTTCGGTTGCTATGCCGTAGCCCTGGCCAACGTAGCGTCCTTCTGTCAGAGCACGGCCGGGCAGGGTTTCGGGGTTCAGATCAAGGTGATCAAAGAGTGGCCGGGTGAGGTTCAGTACCAGATCGAGCTGGTCTTCACTGCTTCGGCTGACGCAAAAGCCCTTTGTCTTCGCCCGCAGGTCGAACAGTACCGAGCCTGCCAGCAGCCCGGCCTGGGTACCGGCACTGCCGGTCGCGAGGACGATGTAATCGAACTCGGTATCATGCTGGTACTGCCAGTCTGCAATCTCCCGGGCGCAATCCACGTAGCCGAGTGCTCCGGTAATGTTGGAGCCGCCCACGGGAATGCAGTAGGGCGAATGGCCTTCCTGAGACAGGGCCTCAGCACGCTGCTGCATCAGTTGCATACCGTCCTGGCCGGGTTCGGCCCGCGTGAGCGTCGCGCCAAACAGCTTGTTCAATAAAACATTGCCGCTGTGGTCATACAGTGATTTTGGCGCGCCGGTTACCGGCTCCAGTATTAATTCGCAGTTCAAGCCCAGGCGAGCGGCGGCCGCGGCCGTTTGGCGGGCATGATTGCTTTGCAGGCCACCCACCGTCAGAACGGTGTCTGCTCCGGCGGCCAGTGCCTCGGCCAGCAGGTATTCCAGTTTGCGCGTTTTGTTGCCTCCGAAGCCGAGGCCGGTGCAGTCGTCCCGCTTGACCCAGAGATTCCGGGTACCCAGCTGATCGCCCAGCCGGGGCAAGTGCTCAATGGGGGTTGGTGTGTGTGCCAGGCAAAGTTTTGGGATGTGGCTGAATACCATATTCTGTCCAGAGTGAGTGGTTGCACACCGTGTGACGACGGATCTATACAATGCCCGTATGCCGGTTAGGGCTCAATAGGCTTGATCGGAGCGGTGCCTGCAGTTGTCCGACCGATGGCATCCATTGGCCGGACCATAGGCCGCTACTGTTACCGATTTTCGGATCAAGGGCAAACGAACCCGGTAATATTTGCCAGATGTGTACCCGAGGTGACCTCCCCGGGTGCTGAAATCCGGTCGAAAACCCGGCGCTGGTCGGGTATCCTTGCGCGGCGGGTCTGGCCCTTTGCCAGTTACCCACGATGCATTTTTCCAAGATTCGTATTGTTCACTCACTAACCACCGCAAACAACAGGATTCCGATGGACGCGACCTATACCCCGGCCACCATTGAGCAGCAGGTTCAAGACACCTGGAACGAAAAGCAGGTCTTCAAAGCCCGAGTCGAACCCGGTAAAGAGAAGTTCTACTGCCTATCAATGCTACCTTACCCCAGTGGTCGCCTGCACATGGGGCACGTTCGCAACTACACCATCGGTGATGTGATCAGCCGTTATCAGCGCATGCTCGGCAAGAACGTTATGCAGCCGATGGGCTGGGATGCGTTTGGTATGCCAGCCGAAAACGCGGCGATCCAGAATGGCGTTGCCCCGGCCAAGTGGACCTTCGAGAACATCGACTACATGCGCAGCCAGCTTAAGATGCTGGGGTTTGCCTACGACTGGGAGCGTGAAGTAACCACCTGCACACCCGAATACTACCGCTGGGAACAGTGGTTTTTTACTCGTCTGGTCGAGAAGGGCCTGGCTTACAAGAAAACCTCACCAGTTAACTGGTGCCCTGTGGATCAGACTGTGCTCGCCAACGAGCAGGTGCACGATGGGCGCTGCTGGCGCTGTGATACACCGGTTGAGCGCAAGGAAATGGATCAGTGGTTCATCAAAACCACCGCCTATGCCGAGGAATTGCTGGAAGAACTCGATAACCTGCCGGGCTGGCCTGATGAAGTGAAGGCGATGCAGCGCAACTGGATTGGCCGCTCACAGGGCGTTACCCTCAAGTTCGGCCTGAAAGGCCGTAACGAATCACTCGAAGTCTATACGACCCGTCCGGATACGCTGATGGGCGTCACCTACATGGCGGTGGCTGCTCAACACCCGCTCGCGGCTGAAGCGGCAGAAAGCAACAATAAGCTGGCCAGCTTTATCCGGGAATGCAAGAACATGACCACCAGCGAGGCCGACATGGCCACGATGGAGAAAAAAGGTTGTGATACAGGTCTGGTCGCCATTCACCCGCTGACCGGGGAAGAAATCCCGATCTGGTCGGCCAACTTTGTGTTGATGGACTATGGCAGCGGTGCGGTGATGGCCGTGCCAGGTCACGACCAGCGTGACTGGGAGTTTGCCACCAAGTACGGCCTGACCATAAAACAGGTGGTCAAGCCCGAACCCGGCAGTGAAGCACCCTGTGATCTGACCGAAGCAGCCTTTACCGACAAGGGCATTCTGGTCAATTCCGGTGATTACGACGGGCTTAACTTCACCGATGCCTTTGCACGCATCGCCCGCGATCTGGAATCCGAGGGCAAAGGCGAAGTGACGGTCAATTTCCGTCTGCGTGACTGGGGCGTGAGCCGACAGCGCTACTGGGGTACGCCAGTGCCCATGGTGTACGTGGACGGTGAGGCGAAACCCGCTGAGACCTTCCCGGTCGAATTGCCCTACGACGTTGTGTTTGATGGCGCGAACTCGCCGATTAAAAACAATCCGGAATTTGAGAACACAACCTGGCAAGGTAAACCTGCCAAGCGCGATACCGATACCTTCGACACTTTTATGGAGTCGAGCTGGTATTACGCCCGTTACTGCACCCCCGAATACGACGAGGGCATGCTCGAACCCGAAGAAGCCAATTACTGGCTGCCGGTCGACCAGTACATCGGCGGTATCGAACACGCCACCATGCACCTGATGTACTCGCGCTTTTTCCACAAAGCCATGCGTGATGAAGGGCTGGTGAACTCCAGTGAACCCTTCACCAACTTGCTGTGTCAGGGCATGGTGCTGGCAGATACCTGGTATAAAGAAACCGACGGCGGGCGCGTCTGGGTGTCTCCGGCGGCGGTTGACGTTGAGCGCGACGATAAAGGCAAGGTGCTCGGCGGCGTGGAGGCAGCGACCGGCGATGCCGTGATCTACGCCGGTATGGCGAAGATGTCGAAGTCGAAAAACAACGGCAAAGACCCGCAGCAGGCCATCGAGCAGTATGGTGCCGATACCGTGCGTCTGTTCTCCATGTTCGCAGCGCCACCGGACCAGACCCTGGAGTGGACTGAGTCCGGTGTTCAGGGCGCCCAGAAGTTCCTGCAACGATTGTGGCGAGCGGTGCATGCCTTGATCGAAGGTGGTGATTGTGAAGCCTTGAGCGGCCAATCTCTGAACGACGAGCAAAAAACATTGCGCCGTAAAACGCATGAAACCATCGTCGGCGTCACCAGTGACTTTGGCGAACGCAAAACGTTCAACACGGCCATTGCCAAAGTGATGGAATTGCTCAATAGCGTTAACCGGTTTGAAGCACGCAGTGCGCTCGACCGGGCGATTGTAAAAGAAGCGCTCGATACCGCCGTACTGGTACTTGCACCCATAGCGCCCCACGTAACCCAGGTGTTGTGGCAGGCATTGGGGCATGAGGGCTTGCTGATCGACGCCGCCTGGCCGCAGGCCGATGAATCGGCTCTGGTTAAAGACACCTTGCTCTATGTCGTTCAGGTAAATGGCAAAGTGCGCAGCCGGATCGAAGTGCCGGCCAGTGCCGATAAAGCCCTGATCGAAAGCACCGCCCTGGCGGACGAAAACGTCGTTCGCTTTACCGACGGCGCGACCATTCGCAAGGTGATTGTGGTGCCGAATAAGCTGGTGAACATCGTTGCCAACTGAAGCTCGGGGTCATCACATCGGGCTGTGGCGCAGTCTGATGATTGGCGTGGTGCTCAGCGTTCTGGTCGGCTGTGGCTATCAGCTTAAAGGGCAGTTTCGGCTGCCCGAAGGGTTGAGCCCCATGGTCTGGCAATCCCAGACCGATGCCGATGAGCTGTACCAGACGCTGCGCAGCACCTTTGCCTTGTACGGGCTGGTGCTGCAAACAGCACCAGCCGACATTTTGCTGCAACTGCACCGGGAAACCTATTCGGAAGTCAGCCTGGATGAGACCATTATTCTCACGCTGGAAATTGAATGGAGCCTGGTCAACGTTTACGACCGTTCGGTAATCAGCCGACGGGTCAGTCGGGTAGAGTCCCGGCTGACGGAAGACGATGACGACGCCCGCGAGCAGCGCCGGCAAATACTGCGCAACCGGGTTGCTCTGCTGATGCTGGACCAATTGGAAGCGGTGACGGCAGAAGACCTGGCAGCTCGTCGGGAGACCGGTTCATGAAGCTCTCGGTTCAGCAACTGACCCATCAACTCACCCAACCCTTGCCAGCCATTGTGTGGCTCAGCGGTGACGAGCCGTTGCTGGTGCTTGAAGCCAGCGACCAGGTGCGCGCGGCTGCCCGCAAGGCCGGTATTACCGAACGCCAGGTGTTTCATGCCGATGCCCAGTTCGACTGGAACCAGCTGTATGAGGCCAACCAGGCCATGTCGTTGTTCGGTGACCGGCAATTACTCGAGTTACGACTGACCGGCAAGTTGAATGACGCAGGCCGCAAAGCCCTGGTCGCTTATGCCGACAATGCCAACCCGGATAATCTGTTGCTGGTCGTTTCCGACAAAATCGAGGCGGCTCAAAGCAAGGCGAAGTGGTTTGCTGGCGTCACCGACGCGGCCTGGTGGGTCCCCATCTGGCCTGTGGAACGCAGCCAGCTACCGGCCTGGCTACGATCACGTTTACAACAACAGGGGTTAACGATCGACGACGACGCGCTGGCCCTGCTGGCGGACCGGGTCGATGGTAATTTGCTGGCCGCCCGTCAGGAAATCGACAAATTGTTGCTGGTCAGCGACGGTTCAGCGCTCACGCTGGAAACGGTTATTCAGGCGGTATCCGACAGCGCGAGATTTACCATTTTCGATCTGGCTGACGCCGTGCTCAGTGGTGATCTTGCCCGCAGTCAAAGAGTGTTATCGGGCCTGGCCGCCGAAGGCATCGAGGCACCCATTGTACTCTGGGTGCTGGCGCGTGAATTGCGTCATTTAGTGCAATTGTCTGAAGCCCAGGCCATGGGCCAGCCCATGCCGGCTGTATTCAAGCGGCTGCGAATATTCGATAAACGTCAGGGCCCCTATCAGGTTGCCTTGCGGCGCGGCGATGCAGGCTTGTGGCAACGGTGTCTGATTTTATGCGGCGATATCGACGCCACTATTAAGGGGCGTGCCGCCGGCGACTCCTGGCACAAACTCAGCGCTCTGGTGTGTGAGATTGCGCAGCCCGGGGTGGTGCCGGTTTAGGTCTACCGATTTGATCGAAAGGTTTCACGCATACTGTGAACCTGAACTAACAGAGCTCTGTCATCAGTTCAGTTGAAACTCTATTGTCAGCGTCAGCCGGGTAGTTTCTTCAATACAGCAATAGTCGTTATTGGCATTAATTTGAGCCAGCGTAGCCAAGGCTGCGTCTGTGAATATCGATCGAGTTGCGGGGGTTAGAATAACGACCGTAAAGTCTCCATTTGGCTGCATTTCAACGCTGACTTCAAGGCTCCCTTCCCAGCCTCTCCGACGGGCGTAAGGTGGATAAACCAACTGCCTGGATAATGCATCCTGTAGCCAAACTCTGATCTCATTTTGCTGCTGTTTACCGTTGTTTTCTGCCAATAAGAGCTCCGCTCCAGTTGGTTCTGGTGAGAGTGAGTTAGGCTCGGGTTCTGTTGTTGCATTGTTGACATCAGGTAGGGTTGGCTCAGACTGTTCCTGTTCCTGTTCCTGTTCCTGTTCCTGTTCCTGTTCCTGTTCCTGTTCC